>CALZLL010000007.1 GCA_945788325.1 uncultured Clostridium sp. | reverse complement strand
AGTTTACAAAGCTTTTAGAAAGTGGTTTTATTGACACGTATAGATATTTTAATCCCGAAAAAGATGATGCGTTTTCTTGGTGGAGCTATTTAGGCGGATGCCGAGCTAGAAACATAGGATGGCGAATAGATTATTTTTTAGTTTCTAAAAACATTATTGATAAAGTATCTAATCCAATAATATATAGTGATGTAATGGGTAGTGATCATTGCCCAATTGGAATCGATATAAAGCTTAAATAGAGCTTTTTTCTTGTTCACGTAGCTCAGCTGGATAGAGCGTTACCCTCCGAAGGTAAAGGTCATGAGTTCGACTCTCATCGTGAACGCCATTTTATCGGAAAGTAGCTTAACTTGGTAGAGCGCTACGTTCGGGACGTAGAGGTTGCAGGTTCAAATCCTGTCTTTCCGACCATTAGAAAGTAATTATTCATTAACTTGAATAGTTTTTTTTATGCATTTATTTTGAAATAAACTTACATTATTTAATATCATATTTGTCATATAATTTTAATAAATTGCATTCCTTAATTCCAAAATTCATTCCATGATCGTGTTCTTGCCCAAGTTTCGGACCACTTTTAAATACTCCAAGTTGAATATCTAATCTTATGTATCCGGTATTTATTAATTTAAGAAATATTTCAAAATCTTTTATTTTATAAAACTTTATATCATAATATTTATAATAAATTTTTTTATTTATTTTTCTTGGCCACGCTTTAATTAGTGCTAGAAATTTCATTTTTCTATACAATGTTTGTTTAACATCCGAAAAGTACCAGAAAGTATCTTTGTCAATTAAATTATTATTTTTATTATAAACGCATAAATATATTCGTTTTTCATTGTAATTTGCCACTTTGGATATTTTATATCCGTTTTTTAGTTTGTTTTTATAATTAGCCCAAGCGGATCTGTTTAAAACTTTAATGTTTGGAAATTTTGTGTCATTATATCCATATTTTTCTCTTATTCTTTTTGTTTCAAAAAATCCATATTATGAAGCAATAAATAAGCTTGCAAGTGAGCTGGAATGTATTATAAATGAATATCCAACAATTAGAATCCCTTATGCTTACTCAGATAATGAGAAAATATTTTATACTTATCATCCAATGTATTTAAAAAAATCTAAAAATTTTAGTAACGTGGTAAAAGTAAATAAGGAATTTATATCAAAATAATAAATAATATAGGGTAGTAGACCATCCTATATTTTTATTTTTGAATATTATAATATTGAAGATGCATCTTTAATTTATTTGGGGGAATTTGGTTTGAGTGATATTCTAAGTACAATTTCTGATAATCTTATTCAAATATTAAGTACCATAATTACTGGTATTATTGGATATTTAGGACTTAGAATAAAAAACATTTATCAAGAATATATACAGGATAAGATAAAAAAAGAAATTGTAGATAAAACTGTTAAATATGTAGAACAAACTTGTAAAAATGCTTCATGCGATGAAAAGAAAAGTAAAGCATTGGAAAAAGCATTAGAATGGATGCAAGAAAAAAAGATAAACGTAAGTGATACAGAATTGGAAATCTTAATTGAAAGTGCGGTTAATTGTTTGTGATAAAAGAGACTTAAATAGTCTCTTTTATGTTTATAAATATTTTTTTATCACATAATAAGATTAAAGGAGGATAATATATGCAAAATTACGAGGTAGTACCTAATATTATTTCAGGAAAGGATTTAGATTATTTAAGTGATGTTTATAATTGGAATTTTAATGCATGCAAATTAGCTAACAATTTTGCAAATGAGGTAACTGATGAAGAAATAAAAACTTTATTTGAGAAAGTAGCTGATATGCATATGCAACATTGTAAGGCAGTATTAAATATTTTAAGATAAGGAGAATGAAAATGAATAATAAAATAAGTAATCAAAAAACAGAAGTACCACAAACTAATGAAATGAATGATAAAGATTATATTACAACCATACTTTCGATAGAAAAAGAGATAGTAAAAAATTATGCAACCGCAATGACTGAAGCTAGTAACGATGAATTGTGTAATGATTTTCATGATATGTTTGATGATGTGAGTGAAATGCAAAGAGAAGTATATAATGTTATGTTTAAAAAAGGGTGGTATTGTTTAGAAGTAGCAGATGAAAATAAAATAATGCAAAAATTAAATACTTTAGAGCAAGAATTACCACAATTAGAAAATAATAATTAAAAAAATTAATTTTTCTATTGATTTTTGTAAAAGTTTTTGATATTATTAGTATGCATTCAAGTTAATGCATATTTTTCTGGGGCTTTAGCTCAGCTGGCTAGAGCGCCTCGCTTGCACCGAGGAGGTCAGGGGTTCGAATCCCCTAAGCTCCACCAAAATGAATAGAAACCACTAAAATAGTGGTTTTAATTTTACTTGTTAGTTAATTCTAATATAATTATTTTTAAAAAAAAACACAAAATATATTGATTTTTTGAAATTTATATAGTAGAATTAAATAGTCAGTTTTACCAGTACTATGAAATGGGCTTGTAGCTCAGCTGGTTAGAGCGCACGCCTGATAAGCGTGAGGTCGATGGTTCAAGTCCATTCAGGCCCACCATTTTATATTTATAAACTGGCGCGTTGGTGAAGTGGTTTAACACACCGCCCTTTCACGGCGGCATTCATGGGTTCAAATCCCATACGCGTCACCATTATAAAAACAAACCCTTAATAATTAAGGGTTTTATTTTTTTTATAGAAAATCAGATGCCACGCTTTTTTCTGATTGTTCCTGCTTTAATATTTCTTTTAATTCGTTTTCTTTGTTTTTCAAATATTCTTCTATATCAATTCTACCAAATGGTAGTTCAAACTTTAATCTATTAATATAATTAATAGCTACATTAGGTTCGATCATGCTAAATTCATTATCTAAATATTGAATTAATTTATCACTAGGTAAAGTTTGCACAGCTTTTTTATAATCATCAAAATTTTGTTTCTCATTTGACATATCATTATCTTTTTCTGTACTTAATAAAGAAGCATTATCTTTTATTAATTCATTATTTAGTTCATTTATTCTTTCGTTTAATTTTATTATTTGTTTTTTTGTTATGGAAATCAATTCATCAAAACTATTTCCATTTATTTGATAATTTGTTTTGCTTCTAAAAATCTTTATTATATCCATAATGCATGCTTCAAGATTAGAAGATCTATTTATACTTTCTTGTTCTTTGATTAAAAAATTTTTAGCTTCTTGAATGTTAATGTTTGAATTATGCATTAAATCACTTAATATTTCAAGATTTTTATTCATTATCTTTTTATAACCAGATTGATTTTTTAACATTGGGATAATACTTTCAATCATGCTTTCTAATTCTGATGGATTAATTCTTATTCTATAATATCTTAAAAGATCTTCTATTTCATATAATAAATTATTTTCAAATTTTCTAAATTCTTTATCATATATGATGTTAAATTCTTGATTTTTATTTTCTATGTCACGAGATATTTTTCCTAAATCTAATATTTCCATCAATGTTCACCTCTATTATAATTTTATATCATTTATTTAAAATGTACAATTATAATTATTAAAACTTTACAACTTTATTAATTATTTTTTAAAATTATTGTCATACTCATCATGTAGCTTAAAAGCGATGAACCTCCATAACTAATAAAGGGAAGCGTTATACCAGTTATCGGAAGTAAACCTATGTTCATAGATATATTTTGAATTTGTTGATATAAAATCATACTGACAAAACCAATAATTATGTATTTTTTTAGTTTATCTTTAGTATTATTAGCAGCTTTTAATAGTCCAACATCAAAAATTACTATCGTTATTATTAATATTAAGGTTCCTATTAATCCAAAGTTACTTGCAAATACAGAAAATATAAAATCAGTATGAGGTTCTGGTATATAAATAGGGGTATTTCCTACACCAAAACCAAATAGTCCTGCAGCTTTAATTGCAGCTAGTGCGTTTGTTAATTGCATACCGCTTTTATTAGACCAATCTAGTAAACGATCTACGCGGTAGAAGAATGAAGTCCCAAATATATTTATAAAATTATCTTGGTAATTAAAGTAAAAATATAAGAATACACCACTTGAAATTATCATTATCAAAATTAGAATTATAAAAATACTTTTTCTTATTCCATATATAAATAACATTATAAAAGAAATTAAAAAGTAAATTATAACCATTCCGGTATCAGGCTCTAAAAATGTTAATATACTTGGTATCAAAGTTATTAATAGTATTATGAAAAATAGTTTAATATCTTCTTTCATACTTCTTTTTTTATATCTCAAATCAAACATATTAAAGATTTTAGCATTTGTTAAAATTAAGATCAATTTCATAAATTCACTTGGTTGAAAAGAACCAATTCCAGGTAATATAAACCAACATTTAGAACCGTTTACTTCAGTACCAAAAATTAAAAGTAATAATAAAAAAGTATTTCCAATTAAATAGAATATAAAAGAGTTATCAATTATCTTATTGATTATTTTTTTTGGAGTAATAATTAAGATAATAAATCCAATTAGATACCAAATAACTTGTTTTGTTACAATTTGTTTTGAATTTATCGATAATGAAGCGCTAAATATAGATATTACACTTATTATAAAAAAGATTATTAGAGGTATTATTATTTCATATTTTGTTTTTTCTTTTTTCAAAATTATTCACCACCTATTATGGTATTTTAATAAGTTTTTATCATAAAATTTTTATGGGAGGATGTTTTATGAAAGATAAATTTCCGGAAATTTATAAAAATAAAATAGAAAAAGTTAAGTCAAAAGTTCAAACGGATTTTTATTATCATGCGGATGAAAGAAAAGTAGATGAAAATAAAATAACTACTGATAAAAAAGTGGATAAGGTAACTTTAATGAAAAAAATAAATGATATATTTTTAAGACCGGATTATGTTTACCAAGCTGATGTTAATATTATGTACAAAAATGGTGAAAGTATTAATAAAAAAATAATTGGTGTAAAGGATAATTATTTAATAGCTTTTGATGGAGAAAAAATATATATTAACGATATATTAGACGTAAAATAAAAGAGCCACATAAAAGTGGCTTTTTTTAAACTCCTTCTACGAAGGTATCACCTAAACATTTAATGCTACATAGACAGTCAGTATTTACTGTGAAAAATGAATTAGTAGCAGTATATGTTGTTGTTTCGGTATCGTAGGTTAAAACTCTTAAAGTAGCACAACATCCATCGACTTTTTCAACTCTAAATATATTTGATGTGGTAGTTTCACCAGGTGTATTAGAAACTGGCATCGTAATAGGTGTTCCGTTGCAAGTGTATAAAGTTACAGGTCTTGTATTAAAATCTACTGATGAGTTAGGTCCGAAGAAAGCTCTTGTACATGTTTCTAAACAAGTATCTCCTGGACACACTTCACTTTGAAGAATATTTATAACCTTTAGTATTTCTGCAATACAATTGCATTTTGAACTAGAGTTAGAATTGTTACACATAATATTCACCCTTTCTATCTTTTTCATTAATATATTATTCAGAAGGTGATAAATAGTGCAAGTCATATGTCCCATAACATGTGATTTATCCATGAAATTATTAAACTTGCATTTTTGTAAATCTTGTTATATAATTCCAAGTAGGGTGATGATATGTTAAAGTATGTTATTATAATATTAGTTTTAGTAATTATTGCACTTGTTGTTATAAAAGCTAGTAAACCAGATTTTAAGTATGAAGCTAATAAATTGGTTGAATATTTAGGTGGAATTAAAAATATTACTAACATGGAAGTTAGTGTTTCTAGATTTAAGGTGACTTTAAAGGATACTTCAAAGGTTAATAAAGAAGGAATCCAAAAACTAGGAGCTAGAGGTATTGTTGAAATAGATGATACTTTAAAAATAATATTCCAAAAGGATGCTAAGAAATTAAAAAAGTGTATAGAACAGTTAACTGAAGATTAATTTTTACAAAAAATATTATTTTGTTACAAAATTCGACAAAATACTACACAGTAAGTTGATATAATCTCTTGTATGTTAGGGAGGATATTATGATAACTTCTGTGTTTTTAAATGTAATATATTTATTATTTCCTTTATCTTGTTATTTTATTTATTTAGTTTATAGTAAAGCTACTTTTGAAAAAGAAAAGATGATATTTTTTGACCTTGCTTTGTTTAGCAGTTTTTATCTTTGCAGTAGATTTGGAAAAATACCATTAATTTCGTGTTTTTTAATAAATATTCCGCTTTTGCTTTCAATGTATAAAAGAAGAACAATTACGTCTGTTATTTTATCAATTGGAATAGCTTTGTTTTTATCAAAAATTTATGATGTTAATTTATTGTTATTTTTAATACAATATACAATAATTATAATTATGTGTAATTTTTCTAAATTAAAAATAATAAATGTTTTTGTATTATGTAAAACAATTTTTGGAATATTAATATCTATTTTTTTACCAAATGATATAATAAATGTTAAAGTTCTTGGATATCTTTTTATAATTTTGATAGCTATGTATTTTACGTTTGAATTTATAATAACATTTTATGACAAAATGGAAACTATAGTTAAGATGTATAATTCTTTAAAAGTGATAACAAAAGAAAAAAAACTTTATGAATCTTTATTTAAAATTACACATGAAATAAAAAACCCTTTGGCTGTTTGCAAAGGATATTTAGAGATGTTTGATATTAATGATCCTTCTAAAGCTAATAAATATGTTAGTATAATAGATCAGGAAATAGATAGAACTTTATTATTACTTAAGGATTTTTCTAATGTATCGAAATTAAAAATAGAAAAAAACTTGATGGATATTAATTTACTTTTAGAAGATGTTTGTGATGAAGCTAATATTATTTTAAAAGATAATATTAAATTTACGTATAAAGTACCTAGTGAAGAAATCTATATAAATGGTGATTATAATAGATTAAAGCAAGTATTTTTAAATGTTATTAAAAATGCAAAGGAAGCAATTAAAGAAAATGGTTTGATAGAATTAGGTGTTAAAAAAAATAAGGGTAAGTATATTATAACTATAAAAGATAATGGAGTGGGTATGGATAAAGAAACTAGCAAAAAAATAGGGACAGCTTTTTATACAACGAAAAAGAATGGTACTGGTTTAGGAGTTTGTTTTTCAAGAGAAATCGTTGAAAAACATAATGGAACAATAGAATATTTTTCAAAACAAGGTAAGGGAACAATGGTTAAAATAATACTTCCAATAAATAAAACATCCAATTAATTTTAGGATGTTTTATTTAATCTATATAAATATATGGTTGGTTGATTAAACATTCTCGCAGGTATTACGCTAGTACCAATTCCAGTATTTATATACAAGTTAGTCTTTCCAATTTTTTGAAAGTTATTTTTATATTTACCTTGAATTAAAATATCTTTTAATTTTATTATGTTAATTTGTCCTCCATGAGTATGACCTGCTATTGTCATATCAAATTCATAATCTTTAAAATCATCAAAGTCTTCTGGATCATGAAGCACAAGTATTTTGAATTCTGGTATGTTTTGATTTGTTTCAAAGTATTGTTTAACACTTGATTTATCTATTAATAAAATAGGATTTGGACTACCCGAATACACTATTTGAGGATTGTTTTCTAAATTTATAAAACCTGAAATATTCAAAATTGAAGTAGCTTCTTCGAAATCTTCTTCTCCAGTAATATAATATTTACCAAGTTCATCATTGATTTTTGAAAGTTCATTTGTTATTGTATCTTTTTGCTTTGCTGTTAATTTTTCTTCTTTATTAATCAAATCACCAGTAAATATTACGATGTCTGGTTTTGTTTGATTTATTTTTTTTACAAGTTTTTTAACCATTTCTTCATTAACACTTGATCCAAAGTGTAAATCAGAAAATTGGAGTATTTTTAAGCCATGCATTTTTTCATCAATTTTTCTAGTATTTACTTTAAATTCCTTGATAAAAATTCCTTTTGTCCCTAAAAAGAAAGCATATATTAATATAACAATAATAATTAATAATAATTTAACTTGCCACTTTAGTTTTCTTTTTTTCTTTTTTTCTTTTTCCATTTTATCCTCCAATTATTTGAACGATAACTAAAATTGTGTTATGAATCATATGAATTATGATTGGTAAGGTTATGTTATTTGTTTTTGTTAATAAATAAGCAAAACAACATCCCATAGAACCATACGGAATAATGTATAAGAAATCCAAAGGATTGCTATAACTTCCTAAAACATGTAATAAACCAAACCCTAAACCACTTACTAAAATAAATAACCATTTAAATTTTATTAATCCATAAAGTGATCTTCTAAATACCATTTCTTCAAATATAGGTGCAATTATAGAACATGTAAATAGCATATATAAAGGAGCTATTTTGATACTTTCTCTAACTAATGCTTCATTGGTTGAAACGTTTTGTTTTAATACTAAACTTATTAAAAAAGAAGATGCCGTCATAATAATACAACCAACTATCCAACAATTAATTGATATAAGAGCTCTATCAACAAAATGTTTTTTTAAGTCTTTTAATCCTTTTATAATCTCTTTTTTAAACATTAAAAGTATTATTAAAATATATATTAAATCGCTTATTGCAAAACAAAATATTCTAGGTATCCTAGGAATTTTACTTATGTTTATACCAAATGAACTTATTAAAGAAATAATAAAGTTTCCTTGGTATAGTATATAAATCAAAATAGTTAATAAATACTTATAGTTTTTTTTAAACCATTTTTTTAGATGCTTATTATAAAAATTAGCAATTATATCATCAGTCATATTATAATTCACCTCTATTTTAGATTATATCAAAAATAAAAAAGAATATAAAATATTTTCATATTAATATGTAAAATTTGACTTTTTAATCTTTTTAAATATAATATTTCTAACAAAAAAGGGGAAATTATATATGAAAAAAGGATATGAAAGTAACGTAACAATTAATAGAAGAAAGTATAATGAAGAAAAAGTTGCTGAAAATTTAAAATTAAGAATATTATTTTTTAAAAAGCATAAAAGAGCGCCCAAAAAAAGTAATGATAAAGAAGAACAAAGATTATATAACTTTTATAGAAGAATAAATTTATCAAATTATGAGAATATAGATAAAGAATTGATTATTGAAAATAAAAAGATAGATGAATATGATTTAGCGCATTTAGACATGTATAAAAGACAAAAAAGTATAGATACGAAAAGAAAATATATTTCAAGGGTAATTAAAGAATATTATGACTTTTATTTAAAAAATGGTAGGTTTGTATCTGAATGTAACTTAAGTAAAGAGGAAAAGAATATAAGTAAAGCTTATATAGGAATATCTAAATTTAAAAAGTATTATACAAAAGAACACATATATTATATTAATTTAATTAATGCTATTAAAAAGAGTCATAAGAATAGAAATAATCTTTTAAAAATAAAAAGATATATAAATTTTTGTGAAACATACTTAAGGCAACCTTGTCATTATTACAATCAGGATGATGAAGATAAACTAAGAAAAATAGAAAATAGAATAATTATTAATCTTGAGAAAATTAATTTGGATGATATTTGTATTCCATATTATTTGTTAGAACAATTATATAATGCTATTAATTTAACTAAAGAAGAAAATAAAAAAATAAAATATAAAGATTTAAATGAACTTTTTTTATGTATAATTTCTTATATGGAAAAAACAAATTCCTCTTGTTATTCGGATAAGGAACTTTTATTAAAATATGGAAATGGTATGGTAACTAGTGATCATGCCATGAGAATTATAATGCAAAACATAAATTACTTAGATGATTATTTGATTGATAAGTATAATAGTTTTTCTTTTGTTAGAAAAAAAATAAGTAAAAATAATATAAGTGAGTAGTAACTAAAAATTACTTGCAATTAGTATTTTTTATGGTATAATATTTGTAGCAACGAAGAGTAGGGCAAAAGTCCTGCTCTTTATATTTGAAGGAGGTATTAAGTATGGATACTAAAGTAAGGAGCCTTATAGAAAAGCCCCTTAATGAAATTAACATTAAACTTTGTGATGTTGAATATGTTAAAGAAGGTAGTATGTATTTTTTAAGGGTAGTAATAGATAAGGAACCATTTGTCGATGTTGATACTTGTGTTTTAGCAACCGAGGTTATTAATCCATTAATTGATACGCTAGAAGATGAATTTGATGAAGCATACGTTTTAGATGTTTGCTCACTAGAAAAAGGAGATAAATAAAATGAATAGTAAAGAATTTATTAAAGCATTAAAAGGAATATGTGAAGAAAAACAAATAAGTGAAGATGTTATATTTGAGGGTATGACAACAGCTTTAGAAAAGGCTTATGCTAAGGAAACTGGACTTCCAAATATCAGAATTGATATAGATAAAAAAACTGGAGAGATAAAAGGTTATTCATATCAGAAAGTTGTTTTGGAATATACTGATGGTGAAGAAGAAAGTGAAGATGGAGAAGAAGCAGTTGAAATTTTGCTTGAGGATGCAAAAAAGATTGTTCCTGATATAGAAGTAGGAGAAACCATCGAGGAAGAAGTTGTATTAAAGGATTTTGGACGTGTTGCAACCATGGTAGCTAAACAAATATTAGTTCAAAAGGTAAGAGAAGCTGAAAGACAAAGTATTATGTCTGAATTTGAAGATAAAGAAGGAGAGTTACTTGTTGGAACGCTTTCTAGGGAAGATTCTCAAAACTATTATGTTGATTTAGGCAGAATGCATGGTATTTTACCTAAGAAGGAATTAATTAAAGATGAAAAACTAACGATGGGGTCATCAATAAAAGTTTATGTAACTAAAATTGATGATACTGGAAAAAGTCCGCTTGTGCTTTTATCTAGAAGTCATTATGGATTTGTTAAAAGATTACTTGAAAATGAAATTCCAGAACTTAATGATGGAACCGTTATATTATATAGCGTTGCAAGGGATGCTGGTTCAAGAAGTAAAATAGCTGTTTACTCTGAAGATGAAAGCGTTGATGCAATTGGTGCATGTATTGGAGAAAAGGGTTCTAGAATAAATCGTATAACAAATGAGCTTGGTGGAGAAAAAATAGATGTTGTAAAATATGATAAAGATCCAATTACGTTTATTAAAAATGCTCTTTCACCAGCAAAAGATGTAAAAGTATATATATTAGATGAAAAGAAAAAAGAAGCTTTGGCCATCGCTGAGGGTGATAATTTATCTTTGGCAATTGGTAAAAAAGGTCAAAACGTTAGGCTTGCAGCACGTTTAACTCATTATAAAATAGATGTTAAAACTCCTGAACAAGTAAAAGAAGAAAAGATTGACCTTACTAATGCTTTATCTTAAAATGAGGTGAAAAGAAAATGAAACCAAAAAAAATACCTATGCGTACGTGCGTTATAACCAAAGAAAAATATCCTAAGAAAGAATTAATTAGAGTGGTAAGAGATAATTTAGGTAACGTATCAGTTGATTTGACTGGAAAAGCAAATGGTAGAGGTGCATACTTAAAAAAAGATTTTGAAGTAGTTGAAATGGCTAGAAAAACTAAGGCTTTAGAAAAGTATTTAGAAGTTTTAGTGCCTGAAGAAGTATATAAAGAACTAGAAAATGCTATAAATAAATAAAGGAAAGGGGCGTGGAGTCTCATGATGAGTGTTTTAGAATATGCTGAAGACATGAATAAAAAGGTAGAAGAAGTATTAAAAATGTGTGAAAGTTTAGGAATAAAAGTAGCTAAAGCTGATGACTTGTTAGATGATGACGCAATCGTTGAACTTGATAATGCTTTTGCAAACGAAAGTGATGAAGATACTTCTTCTGATGTCTTGGTAGATGAAGAAATAATAAAGAAGATGGATGAGGATGACTATTATGATGATGCAATAGATACATTAATTGATAAAAAAGATGCTATATATAATAGTGAACCAACCATTAAGAAAAAGAAAAATAAGAATAAAAATAAAGATAAAGATATTAAAGAAGCTAAAAAGGCAATGTATAAAAATAAAGAAAAATTAGTTTCAAATGAAAGTGAAACAGATAAAAATGTTATTCTTTATAAAGATGGAATGACAATTAATGATTTTGCTTTAGAGTTATCTGTTGCGGTAACGGATGTAATAAAAAAATTAATGACCCTTGGGATAATGGCTTCTATGAATGCTGTTATAAGTTATGATGATGCATCTGTTTTAGCTTTAGAATATAA
Source organism: uncultured Clostridium sp. (assembly GCA_945788325.1). GTDB lineage: Bacteria > Bacillota_I > Bacilli_A > RF39 > UBA660 > Aphodocola. The sequence goes on along the minus strand of CALZLL010000007.1, from coordinate 12,936 downwards.
TAAAGAGTTAAAAAAGGAAGAAACAACAGATATTTCTAATTTTGAAATGTTTGAGGTTAATGATGATCCAAAAGATTTAATTGAAAGACCACCGGTGGTTACTATAATGGGACATGTTGACCATGGTAAAACATCGCTTTTAGATGCAATAAGAGAAAGTAATGTAATAGAAGGTGAATTTGGAGGTATAACTCAGCATATTGGTGCATATCAAGTTAAGTATAATGATAGAAAAATCACTTTTATTGATACACCAGGGCATGCTGCTTTTACTGAAATGAGAGCTCGTGGAGCATCTATTACTGATATCGTAATAATTATAGTTGCCGCTGATGATGGTGTTATGCCTCAAACCGTTGAAGCTATTGATCATGCTAAAGCAGCTAACGTTCCTATTATAGTAGCGGTTAATAAAATGGATAAACCTGGAGCTAATCCAGATAGGGTCATGAGAGAAATGAGTGAACGTGGTTTAACTCCTGATTCTTGGGGTGGTGATACTTTATTTGTTCCTATTTCTGCTAAAACTCATGAGGGTATTGATAAATTATTAGAAAACTTACTTTTACTTTCTGATATGCAAGAATTAAAAGCTAATCCAAAAAGGTACGCAATGGGTACCGTAATAGAATCTAAGTTGGATAAAAACGTTGGTTCTATGGTAACTTTACTTGTTCAAAATGGTACGTTAAGATTGGGAGATCCAGTTGTTATTGGTGAGTTCTTTGGTAAGATAAGAACACTAAAAAATGATTTAGGTGAAGAAGTGGTTGAAGCATTACCATCAACTCCTGTTGAAGTAACTGGTATATCAGGAGTTCCAACAGCTGGTGATAAGTTCATGGCTTTTGAATCTGAAAAGCAAGCTCATCAAGTTGCAGAGCAAAGAAGTGATGTTGCTAAATTAAAATCAAATACTTTGGCAAGTGCTTTAAGTTTAGATGATTTATTTGGTAAAATTTCTGAAGGATTAAAAGAAATAAACATTGTATTGAAAGCCGACGTTAAAGGTAGTGAAGAAGCGGTTAAAAATACATTATCAAAAATAGATGTTGAAGGTTGTAAGTTAAACGTAATAAGAAGTGGTGTTGGAACAATTACTGAAAGCGATATAGTTTTAGCTAATGCATCAAGTGCCATAATAATAGGTTTTAACGTAAGACCAAGTGGAAAAATACTTGATATTGCAAAAGAATATGGTGTTGATGTAAGACTTCACAACATTATATATAAAGTAGTAGAAGAAATGGAAGCTGCTATGAAGGGAATGCTTGATCCTGAGTACGAAGAAAAGGTAATTGGATCTGCTGAGATAAGAAAGATATATAAATTTTCTAAAACTGGTAACATAGCTGGATGTTATGTATTAGATGGAATGGTTAAAATGGGAGCAAAAGCTCGTGTTATTCGTGATGGTGTTGTAATGTATGATGGGGCTATTAATACAATTCAAAGAGAAAAAAATCAAGCTAAGGAAGTTAAAGCTGGTTTTGAATGTGGTATAACGTTAGAAAATTATCAAGATATCAAAGAAAAAGATATTATAGAAGCTTATGAACTTGTTGAAATAAAGAGGTAATAAAATGAGTGTAAAAACAGAAAGAATTGCAAATTTATTAATAAGAGAAATAAGTGATATATTACAAAATGAAGTTAATGATGAAGACATAAAATTTGTAACCATTACCGCGTGTAAAGTTGATACCGATCTTTCTTTGGCGCAAGTTTATTGCACGGTTTTAAACGAAAGTAAGAAGGATAAATGTTTGCATGATTTAAATTCAGCAAAAGGATTTATCAAAACAGAACTTGCTAAGAGAAAGCTTGAAATAAGAAGAATTCCTGATTTAAGATTTATCTATGATGAATCAATTGAGTATGGATCTAAAATAGAAAAAATAATAAGTGAAATAAATGATAATTAAAAAAAGGTAGAAATTTCTATCTTTTTTTATTTTTTTGTAGAAATTATAAAGAAAAAAAGGTATAATTAAATTAATGTTATATGATACGGCGGTGATGGTATGATTAATTTAGTAAAAAAAGAAAATCTTAACCTTGGTATTTTGGAAACTGATTTTGATATTTTTGCTGATATAGTTAATACTTTTTCCAGTGAGAATTTAAAAAAAGACTGTTTAGCAGACATAGATGATTACATAGTACCAGAATATTTTAGAAATAGAATTACTATTGCTGTTCAAACTAATGGAATGTTAATAGGTTATACCATATTTGAATTTAAAAATAATAGCAATTCTACTCAAGTTGAAATAAATAAATTATACGTATTAGATGAATTTAAAAATAAGAACATGGAAAGTTTACTTATTGAAGCGGTTATATATGTGGCCGGAGAAGTTGGTTCTAGAAACGTTATTGTTACCGTTGATGAACATGATGGTACGTCGTTAGCTATCTATAAGTCATTGGGATTTTATGAAGTTGGTATAAATGAAGATGGTAGTTTATTGAGTATTAGTGTAATAGCCGCAGTTGCAAGTCGTAGATTAAATGATAAATTTAGAAATATAACACCTGATTCGGTAGATTATAAAAGTTTAAAGTTAGTTAAAAAGATAGCATCAGGTAGATCTGGAAATATATATCTTACACAAGATGGAAGAATTTTAAAGATGTTTACTTCTAATTCATTTACTTATATAAAAGATAGGGAAGAAACATTAAGATACATAAAAACATTAGAAATTGATGAAATTGTAAAACCAAAAAACTTAGTATATTATGATGGAGTTTTTGTTGGTTATATAATGGAATATTTACCAGATGGAAAATCTTTATTAGAAGATAGTAAAAATTTAAGTTTTGAAGATAAGATTGAAAGAATAAAATCAATAGAGAAAGTAATGAAAAAACTTCATGATAAACAAATATACATATGTGATTTAAATCCAAATAATATATTTTTTGACAAAAAGGGTAATATAAAATTAATTGATTGTGATGCATTTGTTGTAAAGAAAAACGTAGTTAATAATGAAGTTGTTCAAAAGTATAGGGATCCAATCAATAAGATTGTCTCAGAAAAAACTGATTTATATGCTTTTGCGGTTACAACTTTACAATTATTAATTGATGAAAAAATAGATGATGATGCTACTTTTGAAGAAGTAGAAAAAATTTATAATAAAAATAAGAATAAATTGCCTATAAGTTTTAAAAATTATTATGATGGAGTTTTTAAAGAAAGAAATCGTTATTATTTATCTGATTCTTATGAAAAGTATTTATCCGAAATGTATAGTACGGACGAAGGCGTTATAGATCAACTGTCATCTAGAAGTGGTAAAATTAGTGTAATTATACTTTCTATAATAATGTTTGCGGTAGCATTAATTGGATATTTAGTATTTAAATTTGGAATTAACAGGTAGAAATACTTGTTTTTTTATATAGAAAAATTGTTGACAAGTTTATTTTTTTATGGTAATATATGTGGCATTCAAACAAAAGGGGGAGATTTGAATGAATTTTAAAGAATATGCTTTAACAATATTTAAAGTTGCAAAAGATGAATTAAAAAAATCTGAAGAAAATGCAAAAGCTGAAAATAAAAAGCTAGATAAAGAATGGCTTGATAAGATGAATACTGAGGTAAGTAACATATCTGACAAAGTATTTTATAGTGGAGCAAAAACCGTGGGAGATGTTATAAAATTTGCAAAGATAGAAAGAAAACAATTATTAAAAAAATTAAATAATTGTTTAGATATTGATTCAGAAAAGCAAATGAAGTTGACTTCAAGATTATTAGATTTAAATAAATTAATATCTGCTCAAGAAAAAGCTTATGAAGAAGTAGAAAATAAAAAGTTTGATATATTAAAATCTAATAAACAAGTAGTTATAAGTAGTATGTTAGAGCAACTTACAGATAAAATAGCTAAAGAAATAGAAATTTTAAAAAATGAGATTGTTGAAAATAGTTCGAAAATTGCTGAATCAGTAGGTAAAAAAGATTTAGATCAATATACTAAAATCATAAAAGCAAATAATAAGAAAATAATTGAATTTTCAAATTTAAAAGATTCTTTAAACATATTAAAAGAATATAATGGTAATATTGCTTCTACTAAGGTAGTTAATGATTTGACTAATGGTTTAAATAAAGAATATGCTAATTTAGTTATGGGATGTTATAATTTAATAACATCTAACAACATAAACATGAAATATAATAATGGTCATTTTGGAATTGATAATGAAGAAACAGAAAAAATCAAAAAGATTCGTGAGCTATTAGACGATGCTAGAAATAACAAAGATAGAAATAAATTAGACGAAGCATCAGTTTTAATTAAAGAGTTAAAAAATGCTGATATCCAAAGTGATTTACAAAAAGAAGTAGCAGAAGTTGATACTTTAATAAAAGAAAAAGAAAAATATGCTGAAGCTGAAAAGTTAGTTGACGAAGCAGAAAAGTTAAGAACAAAGAAAAGTATTACAATTGCAGAAGAAGAAATTGAAAAACTTCCAGAATGCGAAGAAAAGAAAAGGTTATTAGCAAAATTAAAAGCTACTAAGTTACTTATGTTAGATGGTTTTAAAAAGGCATTAGAAAAATTAAATTCAAAAATTCAATTTAAAAAAGAATTATCTTATGATGAAGTAACAAATGCAAGAAATCTTTTCAATGAGTTAGTTGACGTTGAAGATATAACTGGTGAAAAACTATCTTCATTTGCTAATGATTTAACTGAAATAACTAATATCTATAATTGTCAAGCTCAAGATCGTTTAAAGTTAGAAATAGCAGAAGAAAAACCTAAAAAAGTAAAATTAAGTGATAGAATAGCTGAATTTGGTTCATCTTTAGTAAAAGGTATATTAGGAACTAAATTAGCAAAAAGAATTAGAAAAGAAAGTTTAAGAAGAGCTATTGAAAACGGAAATGACGAAAAAGCAAAAAAAATCAAGAATAAGATTAAAGAAAATGACATTATTAATGGTGTTAGATTATTTGCTGCTAGAAATAAATTAGCTAGTCTTAAACCAGCATTATATAAGGGTGAAATACTTGGTGTTAATACAAATGGTTTAAATAATAAAGAAAGAAGAAAACTTGCTAAAAATCAAGAATCTTATTTTAGAGCTATAAATAATATTGATGCATTATTAAATAATAAATTAACTGATTTAATTAGTGATGAAGATATCATAAATGATTCTGAAAGAGTTCTTGTTGTAATAACTCAATTTTTAAAACAATTATCAGTAAGTGATAATATTGAAAAAGATTATGAAGATTTTGAAGAATTTTTAAATAAAGCTGTAGTAGCTGGTTCAATAGATAATAACCAATTTAGATCTTATTTAGATGAAGCAATGAGTATAAAATATTACTTACAAACAAAAACAAATACAGATTCAATTTATGAAATATGTTTAGATGAAGTAAATAAAGAGACAGCTAAATATTATGAAAAACCAATCTTATATAAAGATGGTGATGAAGTTAAAGCTCTTCCTCATATTAAATCATATAATAGAAAGTAGAAATACTTTCTTTTTTTTGATAAAATAATTATGGTGATTTTATGGATGGAATAATTATAATAGATAAACCTAAAAATATAACTAGTCGTGATGTTGTAAATCATGTTTGTAAAAGATTAAATACTAAAAAGATCGGGCACACAGGAACACTTGATCCGATTGCAACGGGAGTTTTAGTTTTATGTGTTGGGAAAGCAACTAAATTAGTTGAATTATTAACTTGTGAAGATAAAGAATATGTTGCAACTGTAAAACTAGGTATTTTAACAGATACTTTAGACACCGAAGGAAAAGTAATAGAAGAAAAAAAAGTATTTTTAGATAAAGAAGAATTAACTAAAGTACTTAATTCATTTATTGGTGAATATGATCAAGAAGTACCAATCTATTCAGCTGTAAAAATAAATGGTAAAAAATTATATGAATATGCTAGAAAAAATAAAAAAGTAGAATTACCAAAAAGAAAAGTAGCAATTAAAAGTATAAAATTATTAGAATCAAATTATGATTCTTATAAATTTAAGGTGGTTGTATCAAAGGGAACATACATAAGAAGTTTAATAAAGGATATTAATGATAGACTTAATATAATAGGGGTTATGAGTGATTTAAGAAGAACTAGGCAAGGAAAATTTTGTTTGGGAGAGTCATATACATTAAATGATATAGATAATAATAAATATAAAACATTATCTATAAATGATGTACTAAAAAATGAAAAGTGTGTTATAATAAATGATACTTTATATAAGTTGATTAAAAATGGTGGAATCATTGATAATAAATATGATGATGAGTATGTAACATTTGTTTATAATGATAACGTTGTTGCAATATATAAAGTATACAGTAAAGATAATAGTAAAATGAAGCCATATAAAATGTTTGTTTAGGAAGTGATAATTAATGAAAGAAGAAATAAATTTAAATTTAATAAATAAATCTAAAGCTTATGTTGGTAATAAAAAACTTGGCATACTTATATATAATTATGGGCATGAAGATGTAATTAATAAAGTAATTGAATTAAGTAATGTTGAATTAAGAAAAAAATATTATTATGAGATGGCAATATCTTTTCCAAATTGTTTTAAATATTTGATGAATGATGATAAAGAAAAAAAATATGCGATAGAATCAATTATGAAAACCGAAGATGTGATTTTAGCTTATAATGTTTTTAAAACAATGAATAATCCAAAGTTAATAGAAAATGACCTGTTACAAAAAATATTATTAAATCAAAATATCTTGTCAATTTATGATGATTTTAAAGATGCTTTTGAAGATATATTATTGAAAAGAAATGATTATTATAAATTACTTGAGAAAAAAGATTCATTATCTGATGAATTAATTAATAAAATATATAAAAAATGTATTAATTCATTTGATGAATATAATAAGGTTAAATATTATTTGAATGATGAAGAAACAAAAAAATTAGCTAGTATTTTTATATCATCAAAAAGTGATAACGTATTAATTGCAACTGATATTATTAAATCTAAAAATTATGATGAAAAAGATTATAACAGATTACTTATTATAATAGGAACATTTGGTACTGCCGATGTTATATATGATGCTTTGATGAATCAAAAATTAAATGAATCACAAAGTAAAATGTTAGAAAAAGCTCTTTTAGATACACATGATATACAATATATATCATATTATTATTTTTATAAAAATAGAGAAATGTTTTTAAAATTATTTGGTAGTACCTTACTTTTCTTATCTTTTGCTGGTATGAATAAAGAATTATTTACAAACACTATTATTTTAAGTGCAATTACCAAATTAATTAAGGAAGAAAATAAAAAGTATCAAGATGAAACAAATAGTAATATTGCTATGGTATATAAAAGGAAAGGTTGTGATATAAATGAATAATTCTGAAATTAAAGTTATTGGAAAATTTGTAGATGGGGATATAGAGCCAGTTGCCCAGCCTAAAAATAAAGAGGGAAACAAGTTAATTTTAATTTACGAAAAGGGAAAAGGAAACGCTGATTATAACTTAAAATTTGTTGAAGCAGATGCAAGTAAACGTAAATAAAATAAAAAAAATTAAATAAAGCTTGAAAAATAACTGAAATAATAGTATATTATTAATGTTACCTATTCTTGGTTATTGGAAGTACTCCTAACCATAGCTCAGAATAAGGTGTATTAATAAAAGAAGGAGGAAAAAAAGATGTTAAAAAAAGAAGTTAAGCAAGAAATTATTAAAAAATATGCAACTCATGAAGGAGATACTGGTTCTCCAGAAGTTCAAATTGCAGTTTTAACTGAAGAAATTAACGTTTTAACTAACCATTTGAAAGTAAACATTCATGATTTCCATTCTAAAAGAGGATTATTAATGAAGGTTGGTAAAAGACGTAATTTACTTAACTACTTAAAGAAAACTGATATTAATAGATATCGTGAATTAATTAAGTCTTTAGGTTTAAGAAAATAATTATTTGATAAAAGTAGGCACTCTTTTTTGGGTGTCTTTTTATATATAAAAGGAGATGTATTATGGAAAAAAGAATATTTGAAACAGAATTTAGAGGAAGAACTCTAACGGTAGAAATTGGGGAGGTAGCAAAACAAGCTCATGGAGCTGTTCTTGTAAGATATGGTGATACGGTTGTTTTATCTACCGTATGCGTAAGTAAAAATGCGAATGTATTATCAGATTTTTTCCCACTAATGGTTTTATATCAAGAAAAATTATATTCAGTAGGTAAAATACCTGGTGGATTTATTAAAAGAGAAGGAAGACCAACTGATAATGCAACGCTTGCAGCACGTATGATTGATAGACCAATGCGTCCTTTATTTCCTGAAAACTTTAGAAATGAAGTACAAGTTGTAAACACGGTATTGTCAGTTGATCCGGATAACTCACCAGAGTTAACGGCAATGTTTGGATCAAGTTTAGCAACATGTATTTCTAAAGTGCCTTTTGATGGACCAATTGCAGGTGTTAAAGTAGGAAGGGTAGATGGAAAGCTTATAATTAACCCAACCGTAGATGAGCTTGATGCAAGTGATATAGACTTAACTGTTGCTGGTACTAAAGATGCTATAAACATGGTAGAAGCTGGTGCTAAAGAGGCAACTGAAGATGATATGTTAGAAGCATTAATGTTTGGGCATGACGCCGTAAAGGAATTAATTAAGTTCGAAGAGAAAATCATTAAAGAAGTAGGCCAAGAAAAGATGGAATACGAAGTTCTTGAAATAACTGACGAACTTAAAGAAGAAATATATTCTCTAGCTAAAGAACCTTTAGATCAAGCAATGAGAATTAAAGATAAATTAGAAAAATATGCTGCAATAGATAAGGTAAAAGAAGACGTTGTTGCAAAATTTGAATACGAAAATGAACAAATGGATAAAGAAGAACTTAACGAACTTTTAACCAAGGTTAAACTTTGCTTAGCAGAAGTTGAATATGAAGTATTTAGAAAGATAGTTGTTAAGGAAAAGAAAAGGGCTGATGGAAGAAAAATGACTGAAATAAGACCTTTATCAACCGACATAGACTTACTTCCAAGAACTCATGGTTCAGCTTTATTTACCCGCGGTGAAACCCAAAGTTTATCAGTTGTAACATTAGGTGCTTTAGGAGAACATCAAATAATAGATGGTCTTTCTCCAGAAGATCAAAAAAGATTTATGTTGCATTATAACTTTCCACAATTTTCTGTTGGTGAAACAGGACGTTATGGAGCACCAGGTCGTCGTGAGATAGGGCATGGTGCGTTAGGTGAAAGGGCTTTAGCACAAGTTATTCCATCTGAAGAAGAATTTCCATACACGATTCGTGTTGTATCTGAAATACTAGAAAGTAATGGTTCTTCTTCGCAAGCATCTATTTGTGCTGGTTGTATGGCCTTAATGGCAGCAGGAGTACCAATAAAGGCACCAGTAGCAGGTATTGCAATGGGTCTTATTACCGATGGAGATGATTATACGATACTAACTGACATTCAAGGTATGGAAGACCATTTAGGAGATATGGACTTTAAGGTTGCTGGTACTAAAGATGGTATTTGTGCACTACAAATGGATATCAAAATAAAAGGAATAACTAAAGAAATATTAAAAGAAGCTTTAGCACAAGCTAAAAAAGCTAGAATGGAAATATTAAAAACAATTACAAAACAAATAAAAGAACCAAGAAAAGAAGTTAGTAAATATGCTCCTAAGACACTTACATTTACAATTGATCCACTAAAGATTAAAGACGTTATTGGTAAGGGTGGAGAGATGATTACTAAGATAATTCTAGAAGCTTCAAACGTTGAAACAGTAACTGATATGAACGCTGTTAAAGTAGATATTGAAGAAGATGGTAGAGTTATTATTTATCATACTGATCAAGAAATTATAGATAAAACTGCTGAAATGATTAAAAACGTTGTTAAAGAAGTTGAAATAGGAAAAATATACACAGGTAAAGTTGTTAAAGTAATTGATGAATTAGGATGCTTTGTAGAGCTTTGGGAAGGATGTGAAGGATTAGTTCACATATCTCAATTATCAGATAAACGTGTTGCAAAAACATCAGACGTTGTATCAGAGGGAGATAGTATAATCGTTAAAGCAACAGGATTTAAAAATGGTAAGCTAAATTTATCTAGAAAAGAAGTATTAGTAAAAGATAAAATTAAAGATGAAAAGCCAGCTAAAAATAAAGAGGAAAAGAAAGAAGAAGAATAACTTTTCCTTTTTTGGATTATAGAAAGGTTAATTATTATGTCAAAAATTATAGAAATAGAAGATTCGTATATATTAAATGATGATTATGATGTAGATTTTTATATAAATAAAAATAATTTTAAATTTGTTGATACAACTTATGAAACAGATACTTATTATGTAGATAAAAAAGGGACATTTATAGATAAAAGAATTTGTCTTCGGACTAGAAAAACTAATGATGAAAAACTAGAATTAACATATAAGCCAGAAACAAATGATGAAACTGAAAAATATGGAAAAAAAGAAGTAAATATTAGTTTATGTATAGATGATGGTAAAGATATTAATTTTATATTAAATGAGCTAGGGTATAATAAATATATAGAATTTACTAAAAAAAGGACTACTTATACTAAATATCATGATGGGGCAGAATATAACATAATGATAGATGAAATAAATGAAGTAGGTAGGTTTATTGAATTAGAGATAATAACTGATGAAGAGCATCAAGTATATTATGCTAAAAAGCTAGATAAATTAGTAGAAGATTTCGATTGTAAAAAATTAAAACCTAAAAATGCACCATATAGGGATATTGTTATTAATAGTAAGATAAAATAAAAAAAGTTGAAAAAATCAACTTTTTTTATTTTTTTACGTCTAATATAACTGGTACTATTATTGGTCTTCTACCAGTTTTTTCAAATACAAACGTTAATATTTCGGTAATAATTTGACCTTTTAATTCATTGTAATTAACGTTTGGTTTTGTTAATTCTTTATTTACTGCGTTTGTTGCAACATTTTCTATTTCCTTTATAAGTTCTTCATTTTCATTAACCAATACAAAACCTCTAGTTGTTATATTTATTTTACCTAACAATTTATGTTCTTGCATGTTTATGTTGCAGATAGCTACTAATATACCATAATTAGCCATAATTTTTCTATCACGAATTACAACGTTTCCAATGTCACCAATTCTGTTACCATCAACATATATGTCATCAGCTCCAATGTTACCAGCTTTTCTAATACCATTTTTGCTTATAGCAAGTACATCACCATTTTGTAAAAGAAAAGTTTTTTCTTTTGGAATATCACAATCTATAGCTAAATCTTGATGAGCTTTAAGCATTCTATATTCACCATGAATAGGCATAAAATATTCAGGATTGATTAATCTAATCATAAGTTTTAATTCTTCTTGATTAGCATGACCAGAAGTATGTATTTCGTTTTCTGAATTGTTAACAAATACATCCACTCCTTGTAAATATAATGCATTAATTGTTTTAGCAACCGAAGCATTGTTACCAGGAATAGGATTAGAAGAAAATATTACCGTATCAGTTGGTCTTATTTTTATTTGTTTATGAGTACCATTTGCTATTCTTGATAAAGCTGCTAGTGGCTCACCTTGAGAACCTGTACATAATAAACATATTTCTTCTGGTGGAAGGGTATTGGCAACTTCTGGAGATACAAATATTTTATCATCTTTTATGTATCCACCTTCAATTGATATTTCAATGTTATTTTCCATGCTTCTACCAAATAAAGCGATTTTACGATTATTTTTCTTACAAGTTTCAACGATGTGTTTTAACCTATATATGTTAGAAGCAAACGTTGCGATTATTATTCTTCCTTTTTTCTTTTTTTCAAATATTTCTTGTAATTCTTCTTCTACCTTAGATTCACTCATTGAGAAACCAGGTGATAAAGCGTTTGTTGATTCACTCATTAAAAGTTTAACTCCAGATTTTCCAGTGTCAGACATTTTATGAATATTAGACATTGGTCCAATAGGGGTTAAGTCAAATTTAAAGTCTCCAGTTTCAACTATTTTTCCATTAGGTGTGTTTATTATAATACCATGAGAATCTGGAATAGAATGGGTTGTTGAAAAAAATTCAACAACAAAGTTTTTAAACTTTACCTTTGTATTTTCATCATAAACTTTTAAATTGTCATAGCTTATGTTTCTGTCAACTAATTTTCTTTTTATTAGTCCTACAGCTTGATTTGGCGCGTATATAACTGGAACATTTACAGATTGTAATAAAAATGCAATAGCACCTATATGATCTTCGTGTCCGTGCGTTATAAAAAGCCCCTTTATTTTTTCTTCATTCTTTTTTAAAAAACTAAAATCAGGTATTACGTAATCTATTCCCATAAGTTCATCTTTTGGAAACATTACTCCTGCATCAATTATAACTATTTCATCATCGTGCATTATAGCATACATGTTTTTTCCAACTTCACCTAAACCACCTAGTGCAACTACTAGCGTTTCTGCACGATTATTTAAATCATTCATTTTATAATTTAATCTCCTTTCATATGTATTTAAAAAGTTAAAAAAGAATCAACTATAAAATTATACTATTTTTTTGAGTGTTTGTCTATTATTTGATATAATATAATTATCTTATAATAAAGGAGAGAAAAAATGAATACTTTAGATTTATTGTGGGTAATAATGACTTCTAGCATGGAAAACATAGATGATACTGAACTAAAAAAATATATGGATATATCTTGTAACTTTATTGATAAGGATAGAAAATTTAAAAAATTAATTAAGTCAAATGAAGAAAACGCTGTAGAACAATTAGCGAATTTAAGTAAAGAATTATCTGTTTTACAAGAAAAACTAAGATATTTTTGTAAAATAAATAATATTAAATATAATGAACTATTTTC
>CALZLL010000006.1 GCA_945788325.1 uncultured Clostridium sp. | reverse complement strand
TCTTTCTTTTTTATTGTGTTATAATCAATTTAGTAGTGCATAATAATAGAGGTGATAAAATGAAGACATTAAAACGAATAATTAATAATGTTCCAGTTACTATTTTAAAGACAAATAAGTTTAAATCAGTAGCAGGAAAACTATATTTTAAAAGCCCAATTACCAAAGAAAAAATGTCTTATAGACTTATATTAAGAAATATATTAATGGAGTCTTGCAAAAAGTATGATACTGAAGAAAAATTATATAAAAAATCTTTAGAAAACTATGATGCTTATTATTCAGCTTCTTCATCTAGAATAGGAAATTATCATATAACTAGTTTTTCATTTGGAACTTTAAAAGATGAATATACTGAACAAGGAAATTTAAATGAAGTAATTGATACTTTTTGTGAAATAATCTTTAACCCATTAGTTAAAAATAATGCTTTTGATAAAGAAACGTTTGATATTATTTTAAATACAAAAAAGGCAGCTTTAGAAAAAGTTAAAGAAAACTCTGAAACTTATTCGGAAAGAATGACCTATAAAAATCTTAATTCAAAAAAACCTTATACCTATATGAGTGAAATAAAATATTTAGATGAATTAACACCATCTAAGTTATATCAAGATTACCTTAACATGTTAAATGATAGTGAGATTGAACTTATTTTAGCAGGTGATATAGATTTTGATAATGAAATAATAACTAAGATAACTAGTAACATTAAAAATAATAAAGTATTTAAAAATAAGTTACTTATAAATAATGATGATGAAAAAGAAGGAATTAAAGTTATTAAGGAAAAAGGTAATGGTACTCAAAGTATTCTAAACTTAGTTATGAATTTAAAAAACGTAAGTGAGTACGAACTAAATTACGTTGCACCTTTATATAGAATAATTTTAGGGGGAGGAGCTTTTTCAAGGTTATTTTCGGTAATTAGAGAAGAAAACCAATTAGCATATTATTCATTTTCAAGGTATGAAAAAGATGATGCTTTAATGCTTGCTATTATGGGTATAGAAAAAGAAAACTTTGATAAAGCGTATGATCTTACGTTAGAAGTTATTAATAGTATGAAAAAAATCAGTGAAAAAGAACTTGTTAATGCAAAAGAAACACTTATAACTTCGTTTTTAGAACAACAAGATAGTATTTTAAACATTGTTAGTATGCAGCATAATAAAGAATTATTTAATCTTCCTGATAGTGATTTATTTATAGAAAAAATAAATGGTGTTTTAATTAGCGAAATAGAAAGCTTTGCAAGTAAGGTTAAACCTTGTTTGGGTTATTTTTTAGAAGGAGAGTAAGGTTATGGATAAAATAGTAATGTCAAACTTAGATGAAGTTATATATCATGAAACATTAGAAAATGGACTTAATATATATGTTTATAAGAAAAAAGATTTTTCAAAAAAAGGGGCATATTTTGTAACTAATTATGGCTCTTCAACTAATGAATTTAAGCCAATAGGTGAAGATAAGATAACTAGTTTTCCAAAAGGAATAGCACATTTTTTGGAACATAAGTTATTTGAATCAGAAGATAATGAAAAAGTTTTTGAAAAGTTTAAAAAGTATGGTGCAAACGTTAATGCCTATACTAATCACATAATGACTAATTATTATTTTTCTGCCGTAAATAACTTTTATGAATGTTTAGAAGAATTAATTGATTTTGTGCAAAAACCTTATTTTACTGATCAAAACGTTGAAAAAGAAAAAGATATAATAAATCAAGAAATAAATATGAGTGATGATAACATAAATGGATATATGTTTGAAGAGATGTTTGATTTAACGTTAAATGAAAATCCTAATAAATATAAGACGATAGGTGATAAAGAAAACGTATCTAAAATAACCAAAGAAGATTTATATAGATGTTACAAAACTTTTTATAATCCATCTAACATGATTTTAGTAGCATATGGTGATATAGATGAAAAAAAGACCATATCATTGATAAAAGATAATCAAAGTAAGAAAAAATTTGATAAAGTAAATGAAATAGAGATTAAAAAATATGATGAAGATGCTAAAGTAAATAAAGAATATAAAGAAACAAAAAGAAATGTTTCTAAACCTAGGGTATCGGTTTGTTATAAGTTAAAAGTACCAATGTTAACTGGGGAAGAAAGACTAAAAAAATTATTGTTTATAGAACTTTTGCTTGATATGAAATTTGGTTCTGCTAATCCTTTTGAAAAAAATTTAATAAAAGAAAAAATAGTAGAAACTGGTATTTCTTGGACATATTCATATTTTGATGATGTAATTTTAATATTTGTTCAAGGGGATACAACAAAAAAAGATATGCTTATAAAAAAGATAGATGATAAAATTAAAGAGTGTAAATTTGATAAAGAATTATTTGAATTAGATAGAAAAGTTCTTAAAACTAATCTAGTAAAAACATTTGAAAATCCATCGTGGGTTGCCAGTATGATATATAATAACGTTATTAAGAATAAAAAAATTATTAACAACGTTTATGATATATATGAAAATTATAAATTTGATTATTTTTTAAAAGAATTTAAAAATATAAATTTTGATAATAAGTCAATTTTATATGTAACTAAAAAGGAGAATTAAGATGTTAAAAGTATCAAACATAACTAAATATTATGGTGATTTTAAAGCGGTTGATAATTTATCATTTACTGTTAATAAAGGAGAAATATTTGGACTTTTAGGAGTAAATGGAGCGGGTAAAACTACTACTTTTAGAATGATTATGAACCTTATTTCACCTACTAGTGGTAAGATAACCTTTAATGGTAAAAAAATAGATTATGACGTAACTGATAAAATAGGATTCTTAACCGAGGAAAGAAGTCTTCTTACCAAACTTACCGTTAAGGAACAAATACTTTTTTATGGAGCTTTAAAATCTTTAGATGAAGATGTTATTTTAAAAAGATTAGATAACCTTCTTAAAAGATTTGGAATAGAGGAATATAAAGATAGAAAGATAAATACCTTATCAAAAGGTAACCAACAGAAAGTTCAATTTATATCAGCTATAATAAATGAACCTGAATTATTAATATTAGATGAACCTTTTTCAGGACTAGATCCAATAAATATTGAATTATTTAAAAGTGTAATATTAGAATTAAAAGAAAAGGGAACGTCAATAATTTTTTCATCACACAGAATGGATCATGTTGAATTATTTTGCGAAAAATTAGTTATTTTGGTAAAAGGAAAATCAGTAATAGATGGATATCTAAAAGACATAAAAAAAGATTATAAGATTAAGAAAATAAAAATAGAAGGAAATGTTAAGTTATCAGAATTAAAGAAGATAGATGGGGTTATAAGTGTTAGTAAAACAGCATTTTCGTATGAGATAACGATAAAAGATGAATCTTATGTTAAAAAGGTTTTTGATTACGTAAAGACAAAAGAAAACATAACTAAATTCGTTTTGGAAGAACCAAGCTTAGAAGAAATATTTGTATCAAAAGTAGGTGATGCGTATGGAAAGTAAATTTAAGTTTTTAACTAAGTACAGCTTAAAAAAGAAACTTAAAAACAAATGGTTTTTAATTGCAAATATAATTATTTTTATCATTACCATAGCTTTGGTTAACATTGACTCAATAATAACTATGTTTGGTGGAGATTTTGAAAAAGAATTAAAAATAAGCATCGTTGATAACGTAGGATACTATGATGAAATAAAAGATGGTTTAAAAGGTATAGAAAGTTATTTAGAAACCAAAAATTTAAACATTTATAAAAGTAATGATATAAAAAAAGAAAAGAAAAAGTTAAAAGGAACTGATAACATATTACTTGTTATAAATCCTAATGATAAAAATGTTTATAATATAGAATTTATAACGGATTCATACGTTGATAAAATAAAGTACCAAGCAATAATAGCAAGTTTAAATACCACGAAACAAAGTATTGCTTTTGATTTATCTGGAATAGATAAAGAAAAAATGAATCAAATATCTAAAGAGGTAGTGGTTAAAAGAAGTTTTATTAATAAAGAAAAAACTGAAGATGAAGAAAATACAAGAACCTTTTTATCAGTAGCTTCTATTATAATAGCGCTTCCGTGTTTTATACTCATAATGTATTTAATACAAATGATAGGTGCTGAAATAAACGAAGAAAAATCAACTAGGGGGATGGAGATAATAATAGGGAACGTATCCGTTAAAACTCATTTCTTTTCAAAAATATTATCAAGTAATTTATTTGTTTTATTACAGGGCTTATTAATTCTTTTATATGGTGGTGTTGGAATAATTATAAGAAAGCTAACATCTTCATCAAGTGGTATTTCAGCGGTGGAAAGTGTTGCGGCATCACTTGACTTATCTAGTGTTTTAAACACGATTCAAAATAGTGGTATTATAAATAAATTAGGATATATAATTCCGCTTATTATAATATTGTTATTATTAAGTTTTTTAGCATATTCTTTAGTTGCGGGAATACTTGCATCAATGACAACCAACATGGAAAATTATCAGCAACTTCAAACCCCTTTAATGATAATTAGTTTAATAGGATTTTATCTAATCATAATATCATCAATGTTTCCAGGATCGGTATTTATTAAAATAGCTAGCGTAATTCCACTTATGTCAATAACTCTTGCACCGAGTTTGCTCTTATCAGGAGAAATAGGTGTTAGTATGATAATTATTGCTATTATATTACTTATGATGCTTAATTATATATTAATTAAATATGGTATTAAAATATATAAAGTTGGAATACTTAATTACTCTGAATCTGACTTATGGAAAAAAATGTTTAAAGCAGTTAAAGAAAAGTGATGAAATATCACTTTTTTTTATAATTATAGGGGGATTTTATAAGAAATGTCTAATAGTTATAGTAGGAGATAGTAAAAAAAGACTAGCTTTGTTTTCCACACTTTTTAAATAAGAAGGGTGGTGATGTTTATGGAGTTTAGATTTAAAATATCAAATAAAATAATCATCATATTAATACTTATAATAGTTATTTTAATTGTTATAAATTATTAAAGAAAAACAAGGTTAGTTTAAAAGCTAGCCTTGTTTTTCAAATCCAAAAAATTCGGAAAACAACTAGTAAGCTGTCTCCACTAATTAAATTATACACTAAAGCCCTATCTTATTCAATAAATTATTGAAATAAAAGTAAAAATGAATTACAATATTATTTAAGGAGGTTTACTATTATGAAAGAGATTAATATATTACCAGCGGATACTTTTGTAGTAGTAAACCGCACTATTTTAAATGAAAGTGATAGAAAGATAATTAGTATGTTATACCAACCAATAATTGGTAGTATGGCAGTTAGTTTGTATTATACTTTATGGGCTGATTTGGATAAGACAGAACTTTTAAGTGGGGAATACACTCATCATCATTTAATGACATCTTTAAGAATAAAAATGGATTCTATCGTAACAGCCAGAAAAAAATTAGAAGCTGTAGGATTATTAAAAACATTTGTTAAAAAAGGTAACGTCAACAGCTACGTTTATGAGATGTTTTCTCCAATTTCCGCATCTGAGTTTTTTAATCATCCAGTTTTAAACATAGTTTTATACAATAACATAGGTAAAAAAGAATATGAGAACTTACTTAAATATTTTAAAGTTCCACGTATTAATTTATCAACCTATGAAGAACTTACTTGTAGTTTTGATGAAGTCTTTGAAAGTTCACCATTATCATCTTATGATAACTTAAATGAAGATTTAAGAGTAAATAAAACCGGAGAAATTAAAATAGATAAAGTCTTTGATTTTGATTTATTATTTTCATCTGTTCCAGATGGTATTATAACTAATAAAACTTTTAGTAAAGAAGTTAAAGAATTAATAAATAATTTATCATTTGTATATGATCTTGATGCATTAGAAATGAAAGGTCCAATTCTTAATTCAATAAAGGAAAACGGACTTATTGATAAGACCTTGTTAAGAAAGAGTGTTAGAAATTATTATAAGTATAAAAACGATAATAAATTACCTTCATTAGTATATAAAATTCAGCCTGAATATTTAAGAAATCCGGTAGGCGCTGATGATAAAAGAGCTAAAATGATATATGTTTTTGAAAATACTAGTCCTTATAAGTTCTTAAAGGGTAGAAGTAATGGAGCTCAACCATCTGCAAGGGATTTAAACGTGTTAGAGTCACTTTTAAATGATTTTAAACTTAATCCTGGGGTAGTAAACGTTTTGGTTGATTATGTATTAAAAATAAATAATAAAAAGTTAACAAGAAGCTATTTAGAGACTATAGCATCACAATGGAAAAGACTTAACATAGAAACTGTAGAAGAAGCTATGAAGGCAGCTGAAAAAGAGTATAAACGTACTAAAACATCCCAAGAAATTAAAAGCTCAATAAAAAATATAAAAGATGAAAAACTTCCTGATTGGTTTAATCAAAGTATTAAAAAAGAAAAAATAAGCGAAGAAGATGAAAAGTCACTTAAGGAAATGTTAAAGGAATTTTCATAAGAAGGTGAATTAGATGGAAAAAATTAACGTAATTAAAAGTGTAAAAGACTTAAATTATAAACTTGAAACATCATTTAAAGAAGCAAAAAAAGATGAAGATTTTAAAAGTATGGTAGATAGTATCAACTTACCAGATAGTGAACTTATGAAAAATACATCTTCAATAGAAGATGCTGTTTTAGAATATAAAAATTGTAAAACATGTAAAGGCCTTCCTATGTGTAAGAATAATATGAATGGATATTGTTATTTACCTAAAGCAATAGATAATAAGCTTACTTTTTCATACGTTGCATGTAAATATAAAAATAAAATAGATAGTGAAAATAAATACTTAAAAAACGTATCTAGTTTTGATGTTCCAAGAGATGTAAAAGAAGCTAAAATAAAAGATATTTATACTGATGATAAAAATAGACAAGAAGTAATAAAATGGGTTTTAAATTACGTAAAAGACTATAAAAAAGGAACCATAAATAAAGGATTATTCTTGCATGGTAACTTTGGCTGTGGAAAAACCTATTTAGTAGCAGCTTTATTTAATGAACTTGCAAAATATAATGTTAAGAGTGCAATAGTTTATTGGCCAGAATACTTAAGAAGTTTAAAGGCTAGTTATGGATCTAGTAGTAGTGATGAATTTAAAGAAAAATATAATGAAGTAAAATATGCTAAGTTATTATTGATTGATGATTTAGGAGCAGAGGGAGTGACTTCATGGAGTAGAGATGAAATATTAGGTACTATTCTTCAATATAGAATGCAAGAATGTTTACCTACGTTTATTACATCTAATTTAAATATAA
Organism: uncultured Clostridium sp.; assembly: GCA_945788325.1. Classification (GTDB taxonomy): domain Bacteria; phylum Bacillota_I; class Bacilli_A; order RF39; family UBA660; genus Aphodocola. Next base: position 19,195 of record CALZLL010000006.1, on the reverse strand, counting down.
AAGAATTAGAAGATCATTTATCCATTACAACATCTAATAAATCTGAAAGAGTAAAAGCTGTTAGGATAATAGAAAGAATAAAACAACTCACTTATGATATGGAAATGATAGGTGAGAATAATAGAAAATAGAGACTTATTAGAATCTCTATTTTTTTTTGTTATCAAAAAGTTTTATATTAATATTAGGCAAATTACTATAATCTAAATTGATGTTTAAAGCTTGTGCAAATAAAAGATGCTTTTCCCATAAATGATAGTCATTGTTTTTTAACTCATTCATTCGTGTAAAGTCTTTTAGAAATTTTTTATAAGATTTTATTATATATTTATATGCCCATCCCTTATCAGAAAGTTTTAAGTTTAAAGTTTTTGTTACTTTATCTATTTGTGATAAAAATACACTTGGAAAGTTAAGTAATATGAATCCTGTTATTATAGAATTATTTAAATCCCAATTATATACCCAACAATATAAAACCGCAAAGACTAAAAATATCGACGAACTAAAAAAGAAGTAAAATTTAAAAAGGCTTAAATCTTTTTCGCCATACGTAAGGTTTTTATTTAATATGTCTTTTTTTACCATACTAGTATAATTAACATAATTAAAATTATCTTTATTCTCACTAATTATAAAATCACATATATATTTTTCTGCATAAGAAACCATAAACCTTTTATCTGATTTAGTTATGATTGTTTTATTATTTTCGTTTTTGATTTCTATTACACCTTTAAGATACAATTGCATTATTATTAGTTTAATGTTTTTGCTATTCCAAAAACTCATATGGTTTAAAAATATAATATCATTAACATCTATATAATTTGGAATTTCCCTTATGTATTCAAAATTAAAATTTAATTTTCGAAATGCCTTTTTCTCTTTTACTTTGTTTTTTATAATAACAATTAAAATGGTTACAGCTAAAACAGAAAAACCTATTAGAAAGGATACTAATCCTCCGAAAATTAAATAACACATATAGTAAGTTATAAAAAAAATCCATAAAGCATAATCATTATTAGAATTCATATCATCACCATAGAAATTATACTATTAATAATCTAATTATTCAATAAATTTAAACAATTCTAAAAAAATATGTAACATAATTGTAACTCTATCAAATATAAATTAAAATATGATAAGTATCAATTGACTTATATAATTATTTGTAGTATTATTTTGGTATAAATGCAGTGAAGAGGATACGATTATATAAGGCGTTTTATAGAAAGCTTATGAAGATGGAAATTAGGTAAATAAATTATATAATTACTACCTTGAAGCAGGAGTCGAAAGAATATCCCGTGTTAAAAAACACGTTATCAAATCAAGTTAAAAGTAAGGATGGTACCGTGCTTATGCACTCCTTTGGTATTATCCTTTTTATTTTGAAAGGAAGCGGTTATATGGTAGAAAAGTGGAAGTTAGCATTAAAAGAATTTTTAAAAAAGTATGAAGAAGATGATGATGTAATAGGCGCATTACTTTGTGGTAGTTATGCAACTGGCAATTATAATGATAATTCAGATATTGATGTTCATCTTATATTAAAAGATAATGTAAGTTATCGTAAGCGAGGTAATACCGAATCTAATAGCTATTTAATTGAGTATTTTATGAATCCAGTATGGAAATTAAAAGAAGAAATGGAAGATGAGTTAAGAAATGGCAATCTTTGTACATCGATGATGTTTGCATATGGAAAAATAATTTATGACTTAGATGGTAGTGTAAAAGAACTTCAAGATCTAGCATTAGAATATATAGATAGACCATTTAAAAATATTTCATCAAGTAAACTTGATATTAATAATTATCATGTTTGGGATTTACTTGATGAATTAAAGGTTTCACTAAAAGAAGAAAGATTAGACTTTAATAAAATATATTATATGTTATTAAATGACATTTATGATATATATGCTGAATATTTAGGAGTTCAAAAGTTACCAAAAACAAAAATATATAAAATTTTAACAGATGAAGATTATAGAAAAAAATATCATGTGTTTAAATTACCAGAAGATGAATTTATTAATTTATATTTAAAGTGTTACAATTTAGATAAGCCCGATAGAATGTATAAAAACATTGAGGAATTAATAAATTATTATTATAAAAAACAAGGTGGATTTAACATTAGAACGTTTGAGTTAAAGACTGAATTGGAGGGAAAATAAAAATGATTAATATAAAAGAAAATGAAAAATTAAATATTTTAAATCACTCTTGTGCGCACTTACTTGCACAAGCAGTAAAACATTTATACCCAGAAGCTAAATTCTGGGTAGGTCCAGTAATAGAAGAAGGGTTCTATTATGATATAGACTTAGGTGATAAAACTTTAACGGAAGAAGACTTAAGCTTAATAGAAAAAGAAATGAAAAAGTGTGCTAAGGCTGATAAAAGGATTTATAGAGAAGAAATATCTAAAGTTGATGCTTTAGAAAAATTTAAAGATGATCCATACAAGATAGATTTAATATCTAGAATGGATGATGATGATACAGTTATTTCTTGTTATACACAAGGAGACTTTACTGATTTATGTAGAGGACCTCACGTAGAAACTACTAAAAAAATGAAGTACTTTAAGTTAATTAAATTTTCTGGTGCATACTGGAAGGGTGATTGTAAAAATAAAATGCTTCAAAGAATATATGGAGTATGTTTTGAAACAGAAGAAGATTTAAATGATTACTTAAATGAAATAGAGGAAAGAAAACAAAGGGATCATAGAAAAATAGGTAAAGAACAAGAGATATTTATGAATCATGAACTAGTTGGTGCAGGTATGCCAATATGGCTTCCTAATGGAGCGATAATTCGTAAAGAATTAGAAAATTATATATATCAAAAGGAAAAGAATTTAGGTTATGACCACGTTTACTCACCATGTGTAGGTACGGTTGATTTATATAAAACATCAGGTCACTGGGATCATTATAAAGAAAATATGTTTCCTATGATGAAGGTTGAGGAAGAAGAATTTGTACTTCGTCCAATGAATTGTCCACATCATATGTTAGTTTATAAAAATAAACTTCACTCATATCGTGATTTACCAATTAGAATAGGTGAGTTTGCAACTGACTTCAGATATGAAGCATCAGGGGCTGTTAAGGGACTTGAAAGAGTTAGGTGCATGTGTCAAAATGATGCACACCTTTTCGTAACTCCTGAACAAATTGGTGAAGAATTTAAAAAGGTAGTTAGCCTAATTCTTGATGTTTATAAAGATTTTGGAATTAAAGAATATAAGTTTAGGTTATCATTAAGAGATCCAGAAGATAAGGAAAAATACTTTGATGATGATAAGATGTGGAACGAGGCTGAGGATAAACTAAGAGAAGTATTAAATGAACTTGAGGTTGATTATTTTGAAGCCGTTGGGGAAGCCGCATTTTATGGCCCTAAGTTAGACGTTGAAGTAAAACCTGCCGTAGGACCTGAAGTTACTTTATCTACTTGTCAACTTGATTTCTTACTTCCAAGAAGATTTGATTTATCTTATATTGATAGTAATGGAGAAAAACAAACTCCAGTAGTTCTTCATAGGGCTATATTTGGAACTTTTGATAGGTTTACCGCATTCTTAATTGAAGAAACAAAAGGAGCATTTCCAACTTGGCTTGCACCAGTTCAAGTAAATATTATTCCTGTTAATAATAATTATCATTTAGAATATGCTAATGAAATATATAACATGTTAAAAGAAAAAAATGTTAGGGTAGAGCTAGATGATAGAGAAGAAAAGATGGGTTATAAAATAAGAGAGTCTCAAACTAAGAAGGTGCCTATTACTTTGATTCTTGGGGATAAAGAAAAAGATGAAAACATGATAAGCTATAGAAGACATGGTTCTGATAAAACTTATTCTGTTGAAAAAAATATGTTTATAGAATTATTAGTTAATGAAATAAATGATAAGAGAAGAAAAGAAAATTAATATGACATAGAAAAAAATCACCTGTAAAGTAAGGTGATTTTTCTTCCTTTTGTTTCTATAAAACCTTCTTCTTTTAGATATTTTAATTCTCTTGACATAGCGGATCTGTCAACTGCCAAATAATCTGATAGGTCGGTAAAACTAAATGGCAAGTATATATTTCTTGTGCCATGCTTTTTTCTATAAATATTAAAATATTCAAGTAATTTATCTCTTATTGTTTTTTTTGTTAATATTTCTATTCTTTCGTTTTTTTCGTCTATTATATTTGTGGTTATTTCAAGTAAATTTTTTATAAATTGGTTATAGTATGCGTAATTATTATTTTCTGATTCTAATATATGATCATAATCAATTATTAAAACTTTAGTATCTTCTTTAGTAACTATTTCACATTCATCACTGGATAGTGAAGATAATGCGGTTCCAAATACAGATTCTTCTTCGAGTTCTTCCATTATTGTTCTATTTCCATTATAATCAGTTCTTATTATTTGGGCTTTACCTTCTAATATAATACCTATAATATTTTCTTCTATTGATGATAATATAGCAGTATCTTTTTTATATATAAGTACACTTGTCTCTAATAATTTTAGTAATTTTGATTGTTCTTTGACGCTTATTTTGTTGAATAATTTACGCATTTTACACCTCTTATTAAAATAATATCACTTTTTTAAAATTGTTGCAATTGCAACATGATACAATTTAATTTATATGCTATATTTGTATTGTAAAACAAGATAGAAGGAGTACAACATGAAAGTAATTAAAAGAGATGGACACGTAGTAGACTATTGTCCAGAGAAAATTGAAATAGCTATAAAGAAAGCTAATAATGAAGTTCAAGAAGAAGACAGAGTAAGTGATACTCAAATTAAAAACATAATTAAGTATATTGAAAGTTTAAAGAAAAAAAGAATGTTAGTTGAAGACATTCAAGATATTATTGAAATGAGACTTATGTCTTTAAATAAGTTTGCACTTGCAAAAGAATATATTACTTATAGATACACAAGGGAATTAGTTAGAAAAAGTAATACGACTGATTTATCAATTAAAGAATTAATTGATGGTGAAAGTGAATATTGGAATACTGAAAACTCTAATAAAAACGCAAAAGTAGTAACTACCCAAAGAGATTACATCGCTGGTATTACTTCAACTGATATATCAAGAAGATTTTTACTTCCTGAAGACATTGTAAAGGCCCATGATGAAGGTATAATTCACTTTCATGACATGGATTATTTTGCACAAAACGCACTTCATAACTGTGATTTGATTAACCTTGAAGACATGCTTCAAAATGGTACTAACATAAATGGGGTTATGATTGAAAAACCACATAGATTCTTAACTGCTATGACAATTGCAACCCAACTAATCACTGCTGTTAACTCAAGTCAGTATGGTGGTGCTACTATTACCATGACTCATTTAGCACCATTTGTTAGAGAAAGCTATAATCGTTTCTTGAAAAAATATAAAGATAGAAAATTTAATAAAGCAGATTGTGAAAAGTATGCTAAAGAAGATTTGAAAAAGGAAATTACTGATGGTGTTCAAACATTCCAATACCAAATCAACTCAATGACTACGACAAATGGTCAAGCTCCTTTCTTATCAGTATGTCTATATTTAGGAGAAACTGAGGAATATAAAGAAGAACTTGCAATGATTATTGAGGAAGTTTTAAAACAACGTACACAAGGTATGAAAAACGAAAAAGGTGTTTATATAACTCCAGCATTTCCTAAACTTTTATATGTTCTTGAAGAAGATAATATTCATAAAGATAGTAAGTATTATTATTTAACTGAACTTGCTGCTAAATGTACGGCAAAAAGAATGGTTCCAGATTATATATCTGAAAAAGTAATGAAAGAGCTTAAGAAAAATGAAAATGGTGATGGTGATTGTTACCCATGCATGGGATGTCGTTCATTCTTAACACCTGATAGAGCAATTTCGTTAGGTAACATTGCAAAGGCTAAAAATTATGTTCCTGGTAAAGGTAAATACTATGGTAGATTTAACCAAGGTGTAGTTACCATTAACTTGGTTGATGTTTCATTATCATCAGATAAAGACATGGATTTGTTTTGGGATATTTTAGATGAAAGATTAGAATTATGCCATAGAGCATTACAAGCTAGACATAAAAGATTATCCAAGGTAACAAGTGATGTTGCACCTATTTTATGGCAACATGGTGCACTTGCAAGATTAGATAAGGGTGAATCAATTCATGAGTTATTACATCATGGTTATTCAACTATTTCACTTGGTTATGCAGGACTTTATGAATGCGTTAAGTTTATGACAGGACATTCTCATACTGATGGTGGCGCAGGTAAAGAATTTGGACTTAAAGTTATGCAAAAACTTAATGACGCATGTAAAGTATGGAAGGATGCTGAAGATATTGATTACAGTGTATATGGTACTCCAATTGAATCGACAACTTATAAATTTGCTAAATGCTTAAGAGAACGTTTTGGTACGATTAAAGGAATTACAGATAGAGATTACATTACTAATTCATATCACGTTCCAGTATTTGAGGAGATAGATGCATTTACCAAGTTAAAACTTGAAAGTGAATTTCAAAAACTTTCACCAGGAGGTGCTATAAGTTACATAGAAACACCAAATTTAACCAATAACTTAGATGCTGTTATGGAAGTTATTAAATTTATATATGATAATATCATGTATGCTGAATTAAATACCAAATCAGATTACTGTCAAGAATGTGGATATGAAGGTGAAATAATGCTTGATGATAATTTAGAATGGTATTGTCCAGAGTGTGGTAATAGGGATCATGATAAATTAAACGTTGCAAGAAGAACTTGTGGTTATATTGGAACTAATTTTTGGAACAAAGGAAGAACTCAAGAAATAAAAGAAAGAGTAATCCATATTGATAATAAGGATGCTGATCTTTAATTATGAGGTATAATAAAATAAGAAAAATGGACATATCAAATGGTCCTGGAGTTAGGGTGTCAGTCTTTATGCAAGGCTGCACCTTTAACTGTAAAAATTGTTTTAACCCAGAAACGCATGATTTTAAAGGTGGTAAAGAATTCACTGATGAAACGATAGATAAAATAATCGAATTATGTTCTAAAGATTATGTGGTTGGATTATCAATTCTAGGTGGAGAACCAATGCATCCTAAAAATATTGATGGAACAACTAAACTAGCTAAAAGATTTAAAGAAAAGTATCCAAATAAAAGTGTTTGGGTGTGGTCTGGATTCTTATTTGATAGGGATTTAAAAGATAAAGAAGTATTAAAATACGTTGATGTTTTGGTAGACGGACAATATGAAGATGATTTACATGACTTTAGACTTAAATATAGAGGTTCATCGAATCAAAGAGTAATAGATGTAAAAAAATCTTTAGAAAAAAATGTAGTAATATTATTTTGTGATTAGAATGTTAGGAGTTTAAAATGAGAACAAGAGGATTTGAAGTTGCTAGGGGTTGGGAAGATAAAGGTATTAATTTACCTAAAAGAAGTACTAAAAATGCAGCAGGATATGATATAGAAGCTGCTGAAGATGTGGTAATAGAACCATTTAAAAATGGTATGAAACCTACACTTGTTGCAACAGGGTTAAAAGCATATTGCGCTGATGATGAATGGTTTATGCTTGCAAATAGAAGCTCTGGGCCTAAAAAGGGATTTTTATTTCCACATAGTTTTGGAATTATTGATTCAGATTACTACGGCAATGAAAATAATGATGGTCATTTATTTGTACAGTGCATAAATATAAAGGATGAACCATTAGTAATAAAAAAAGGTGATGTTATTGCACAGGTAGTATTTATGAAATACTTGATTACTGATGATGATAAAGCTGAAGGAGTAAGAACTGGAGGATTTGGTTCTACAGATTAAAAGAAACGTTTGTTTCTTTTTTGTTTGACTAAAAAGTTATGTAATGTTAATATTATAATAGGTGATAGATATGAAAAGGAATAATAAAGGTTTTACTTTAATAGAACTATTAGCAGTAATTGTAGTACTTTCTATAATACTTACTATAGCAACCACTGCCGTTCTTAAAACGATAAAAGATTCAAAGGAAAAAGCAAAATATATAGCAGCTAAAGAAATTGCTAATATAGCAGAAGCTTATTTTGCTACACATTCTACAGATGAAGTGGAAGTGAAAAAACTTTGTAATGAATACATGGAAAAAGATGCTACAAATCCAGCAACTGGAGAAAATATAGAAAGTTGTGAAGATTTTGGAAATCAAACCATAAAAAAAGATGCTGTGAATGCACAAAGTGATTATAAGTTAAAAGATGGAAAATATTTATTTGATGGATATGAGTATAGTGTTATTGAACAGCAAAATAATTCTTCAAGTTTGGAAACCACGACAGATGTTTCATCTGATACTACATACGGTGATTCATCTGATACTACATATGGTGATTCATCTGATACTACATATGGCGATTCATCTGATAATTCATCTGAAATTCAGGATGAAGAAACATTTGAGTTTATGTGTTGTAAAGGAACTAATGAATGTAAAAAAAATGAAAGTTACTTTAATAGAAGAGAACAATTTACTTGTTCAACTAATAAAGTGGGGGGTAGAAATTGCTTTAATTTCCGGAACTGGATTATCTTCTAGATTTAATAAAAAAATAATAACTACTAGTAATGATTTAACCAAACAATTTATGTTTGGCAAACCTGGCGCAAAATCAATAACTGCTAAATATAATGGAGAAACAAAGACTATAATCGTTATAATAAAATAAAAAATACTTCATCATTGCTTGAAGTATTTTTATTATGCAGCATTGTTTTTTCTAAACTTTTTAGCTTCTTTAGCACTCATTACTACGGTAACACCATTTAAAGTAACTTTTTGCATATTAACTTTTTGTCTCATTTTAGTTGTGTTTAAAGCATGAGATCTTTTGTTTCCGAATAATGGTTTCTTATTAGATACTTTCTTAGCCATATTTAATTCCTCCTTAAATACGTGTTTGCTACATTACTTTACCATATTATGAATAAATAGTCAAATTAAAATATGAAAAAAAGATTATTTGTAGTAAAATATTATTAGAAAGGAAAGTGATGTTTATGAATTATGCTCCACTTTGGATAAAAACAGATTATTCCATATTATCTAGCTTAATTAAAATTGATGATTTAATAGACATACTTTCTTCAAATAATATTAATGTAGCAGCTATTTGTGATGATAATTTATATGGTGTTATGGAATTTTATGATAAGTGTAAAAAAAGTAATATAAAGCCTATCATAGGATTAGAAGTTAAATTAGAATATACCATTTTATTATATGCTAAAAATTATCATGGATATCAAAATTTATGTAATATAAATACACTTATTAATGAAAAAAAATTATCTTTTGATGCTTTAAAAAAGTATTTAGACGATTTAGTAGCAGTTATTCCTTTTGAGTTTAGGGAATATGAAGAACAATTACGTCTTTATGTAAATGATTTATTTATTGGTTATAATAATGATAAGCAAGAAAAACAAATAAATGGTAATAAGGTATTTATAAATAAGACCCTTACTTTAAAGAAAGAAAATAATAAATACTTAAAATATTTATATAAAATAAAAGATGAAGACTATGCAAATGAAGATGATTGTAGTTTAAATTTAGAAATTAATCCTCGTGATAAAAAAACTACTATTTATTTAAGTAACTTATGTAACATTGAAATACCGAAAAGAAATGATTTGTTACCAGTATTTAATGAAGATAAAGATTTTGATGAGAAAAAATACTTAACTAATCTATGTATAGCAGGTCTTAAAAAAAGACTTAATAATAACGTTGATAAAAGGTATGTTGATAGGTTAAAATACGAACTTAGTGTAATAATTAAAATGGGATTTTGTAATTACTTCCTAGTGGTTTGGGATTATGTTAAGTATGCTAAGAAGAATAATATAATGGTGGGTCCAGGAAGAGGTTCAGCGGCTTCAAGTCTTGTTTCATATAGTCTTGGTATAACTGATATAGACCCATTAAAATATGATTTATTATTTGAAAGATTCTTAAATCCTGAAAGAGTTACCATGCCAGATATAGATATTGATTTTGATGCTGAAAAAAGAGATCAAGTAATTAATTATGTTACGGAAAAATATGGAAAAGATAAAGTATCAGGAATAATTACTTTTTCTAATTTACTTGCAAAACAGGTAATAAGAGATGTCGCTAGAATATTTGAAATTAATAATTTTAAGGTGGATAACTTACTTAAAAACTTTGATGATAAAAAGGATTTAAAACATCAACTTGATAATATTAACGTTAAAAGAATATTATCTAATGATGAAGATTTAAGAAAAGTTTATGATATATCTATTCATTTGGAAGGATTAAAAAGGCATACGTCAGTTCATGCTGCAGGAATAATTATTTCAAATAAAAACTTAACTAATTATGTTCCTTTAGCGCTTAATTCAGATGGAACTTATTTATGTGGCTATACGATGAATTACATAGAACAGCTAGGTCTTTTAAAAATGGATTTTTTAGGGCTTAAAAATTTAACTATAATAGATAAGGTAATGTCAAAGGTTAATGATATTAAATTTAATGATATACCGCTTGATGATAAAGATACTTTTAATTTGTTTTTAAATGATGAATTAGATGGTATTTTCCAGTTTGAATCATCAGGAATGAGAAAGTTTATACTAGAACTTAAACCAGATAAGATTGACGATTTAATCGCTGCTGTAGCACTATTTAGACCGGGTCCAATGCAAAATATTTCTTCTTATGTTGCAAGGCGTCATGGCAAAGAAAAAATAACTTATTTACATGAAGATTTAGAAGAAATATTAAAACCAACTTATGGAATAATTATTTATCAAGAACAAATAATGCAAATAGCAAGTAAAATGGCAGGATTTTCTTATGCGGAAGCTGATGAATTAAGAAGGGCGATGAGTAAGAAAAAAGAAGAAGTACTTCTTTCTTATAAAGAAAAGTTTATAAATGGAAGTATTGATAAAGGGTACTCTAAAAAAATATCAGAAGAAGTTTATAATTTAATATTAAAGTTTGCAAACTATGGTTTTAATAAAGCGCATTCTGTTTCATATGCAATAATGGGATACAAAATAGCATATTTAAAAGTACATTATCCATTATATTTTGAAAATGAAATACTAAATAATTATATTGGTTTACCATTAAAGACTAAAAATGCTATTAACGAATGCAAGCGTTTAGGTGTAGAAATAGTAAATCCAATGATAAATTTATCTGATTGTAAATATGTTATAAAAGAAGATAAATTAATATATCCTTTATCATTGATTAAAGGTATTGGCACAATTACTGCAAGAGCAATCGTAAATGAAAGAAATGATAATGGTAATTTTAATTCTTACTTTGATTTTGTTAAAAGAACATACAAGTTAGGTAAAGACGTGATAAAAAATATTATTTTATCTGGAGCATTAGATGGTTTTGGAAAAACAAGGAAGACTTTAATAGAAAATTTGAATGATGTAATTAACTATGCTGAATTATGTCAGGATTTAGATGAAAGTCTTGTTTTAAAGCCAGAAATAAAAGATTATGATGAATATAGTAAAGATGAACTTACTAAGCATGAGCTAGCTTTATTTGGTTTTTATATCAGTAATCATCCAACTAGTAAATACATAACTGATAATAGTATAACTACTAAAATAGTAGAAAAATATTTTGATAGAAATATTGAAATGGTATTATACTTTGAAAGAAAAAAGGAAGTAGATACTAAAAATTCTGAAAAAATGATGTTTATAAGTGCTAGTGATTCTTTTGGAAATGCTGAACTTGTAATGTTTCCTAAGACATATAACAAATTTTTTAATATTCCAATACCAGGTGTCTATAAAATAAATGGTAAAGTAGAAAAAAGATTTTCTAAATTACAAATTGTTTTGTATGATGTAAAAAGATATAATAATTAATTTAAATATAAAAAATACTATAAAAGTATAAAAGCTAGATTAAATCTAGTTTTTTTGTTATAATCTTTTTGGGTGATAGATATGAAATTACTTGATAGATTTAATATTAAAACTAATAATATGCATATTTATGATACAGCCTTTTCACATTCATCATATTGTAATGAACATAATTTAACTGAAGATTATCAAAGATTAGAGTTTTTAGGAGATAAAGTGCTAGATTTAATCATGAGTGATTATCTTTATAATACAACTAATTATGAAGAAGGTAAAATGACAAAGATTAGGTCAATGTATGTATGTGAAAATGCTTTATATGAATATGCGTTACTTCTTGATTTTCCAGAGTATGTAAAAGTAGGAAAAGGAGAAGAAGCAAATGGTGGAAAGCATAGAAAAGCAACCCTTGCAGATATGTTTGAATCATTTTTAGGGGCAGTATATTTAGATCAAGGTTATAAAAAGGCTAAAGAGATAGTTTACGAAGTGGTTATTCCTTTTATAAAGGAAAAGCCAGAAACATTTTTTATGGATTATAAGTCTGAATTACAAGAAATGGTGCAAACAACCAAAAAGTCTGTTACTTATGAATTAGTAAAAGAAGAAGGACCATCTCATGATAGAACTTTTACAATGAACGTTATAGTGGATGGTATAGTACTTGGAACAGGTACGGCAAAATCAAAAAAGGAAGCTGAACAAAAGGCGGCTCACCATGCTTTAGAAAAGCAAGCTAAACTAAATTAGGAGTGTATAAAATGTATTTAAAGGAAATAAGAGCGGTTGGGTTCAAATCGTTTGCAGAGAAAACTATAATAGATTTAACTTCAGGTATATCAGGTGTAGTTGGTCCTAATGGAAGTGGTAAAAGTAACATTGTTGATGCCGTTCGTTGGGTACTAGGTGAACAATCAGTTAAATCTCTTCGCGGTGAAGGTGCAATGAGTGATGTAATCTTTTCTGGTAGTAAATCAAGAAGGGCTGCATCAAGTGCAAGTGTAACTTTAGTATTTGATAACACTGATAAATATTTGCCAATAGATTATACAGAAGTATCAATTAAAAGATGTATATATAAAACAGGAGAAAATGAATATTATTTAAATAATGAAAAGTGTAGACTAAAGGATATACAAAATTTATTAGTTGATACAGGGGTCAACAAAGAATCATTTAACATAATATCACAAGGTGATATAGGTGCTATTTTATCTAATAAACCTGAAGAAAGAAGAATAATATTTGAAGCGGCTGCAGGAACTTTAAAATATCAAAAAAGAAAAGATGAAGCATTAAGAAAATTAGATAGAACCCATGATAATATGTCAAGGGTAAATGATATTATACTAGAGCTTGAAACTAATTTAAAACCATTAGAAAAACAAAGTAATGATGCCAGAAAGTATTTAGAAAATAAAAAGAAGTTAGATAATATAGAGGTTTCTTTAATAGTTAGCGAAGTAAATTCTATAAATGGTGAGTATCAAAATAATAAGCGTTTAATTAATGAACTTAATGAAGAAATAATGAAGCTAGAAAAAGATGGTAACGTTGATTCATCAAAAATAGAAGAACTTAAACTTAAACAAACAAAAAAAGAAGAAGAATTGTATAATGTTCAAGGACTATTAACCAAGGTAAGTGAAGAAGCACAAAGTTTGCTAGGTAAAAAAGATCTTGTCTTGGAAAGACAAAAATATAATGCTAACGATACCAAGGTACATGATAATTTAGTAAGTTTAAAAGAAGCTATTTTAAGAAAAGAAAATGAAATTTTTGGAGTTAAAAATACTATTGAAATAATAAATAAAAAAATAAATGCTTGCACCTTGAAACTAAATGAAAAAGAAGAAGAATTTTTGTCTATTAGAAAGACCCATGATGATAATGAACGCTATTTAACTGAGCAAAATAGATTAGAAAATGAAACAAAATATAAAATTGAAATGCTAAAAAATACCATAGAAAATAACGCTGGATTACCATATGCGGTAAAAAACGTTTTGGATAATCCTAAATTAGCTGGTATTCATGGCGTTATTGGTAATTTAGTAGAAACTGATAAAGAGTATATGGTGGCAATATCAACTGCCTTAGGAGCAGCATCTAATTATGTTGTAACTGATGATGAATTTACTGCTAAAGAAGCTATAAAATATTTAAAAATTAATAAGTTTGGTAGAGCTACTTTTTTCCCGCTTAACATAATAAAGGGAAGGGAAATAGATAATACAACTTATAGACAATTAAGACAGGAACCAGAATTTATTGACGTAGCTTCAAGTCTGGTAAGATATGAGTCAACTTATGATAATATTATCAAAAACCAATTAGGAACTACCATAATAGTAAAAGATATAGATTCTGCAAATGTTATCGCTAGAAAAATAAATTATAAGTATAGAATTGTAACCCTTGAAGGTGAATTACTTCATGTTGGTGGTTCTTTAACTGGTGGGGTTATAAAAAATTCATCAAGTTTAATAACTCAAAAACATGAGCTAGAAGATAACTTAACGTTGCTTAAAAATTTACAAACCAAAAGAGCTAGTTTAGAAGAAATTATAAATAATACTGATAGTAAGTATAATACTATTTTAGAAGAAAGAAATAAGCTTATAGAAGAAAAAACAAATTATGAAATATCTTTAAGATATGAAAGAGAAAGACAAATATTATTTGGTGAAGAACTTCAAAAATTAAAAGAAGAAGCTAATAATATAGATGGTTTAATAAATGGTACTTTAAGTAAAGAAGAAGAGAAAATAGTAGAAGAATATTACGAAAAAGAAAAAGAAAGAAAGACTCTTTCAATTAGGGTAGATGCTATAAAAAATGAAATAAATGATTATAAAGAAACCATTGAACAAATTGAAAGAAATAATAAAGTTAATAATCAAGAGTATTATAAAAAACAACAAGAGCTAAAAAACTTAGAAATAAAAGTTAATCGTGATGATGTAAAATTAGATAATTTACTTAATACTTTAACCGAAGATTATGCGATGACCTTTGAAAAAGCAAAAGCTAATTACTTCCTTGAAATGGATGAAAAAGAAGCCAGGGATATAGTAGATAAATGTAAATTAGAAATAAGAAAATTAGGAGATGTAAACGTTGGTGCAATAGAAGAATATGATAGGGTATTAGAACGTTATCAATTTTTAACTTCTCAAAAAGAAGACTTAACCAAAGCAGAAGATACTATATTAGGAATAATAAAAGAATTAGATGAAATCATGAAAGAAAAATTCATTGAAACATTTAACGTTGTAAAAGAAAAATTTAAAGATGTATTTAAAAAATTATTCGGTGGTGGAAACGCAGAGCTTAAACTTACTAATCCAGATGATATATTAACAACTGGTATTGATATTAAGGCATTACCACCAGGTAAGACTCTTCAGCATATATCACTTCTTTCAGGTGGAGAAAAGACTTTAACTGCAATATCTTTATTATTTGCAATATTAGAAACAAGACCTGTACCATTCTGCATTTTAGATGAGGTGGAAGCTGCTTTAGATGAGGTAAACGTAGATAACTTTGGTAAATTCTTAAATGAATTTAAGAATAAAACTCAATTTATAGTAATAACTCATAAAAAGAAAACCATGGAATATGCAGATGTACTCTATGGAGTTACAATGCAAGAGTCAGGTGTTTCTAAACTTGTTAGTGTTAAACTAGAGGATATAAAAGAAGATAAAAATATCTAAATAAAAAAAACAAGGATATTAAATTTAATATTCTTGTTTTATATTGCTCTATAAATATTTGCATCTTTAAATGGATTTTTCTTATCTATTCTATCAAAGAATAATATTCCTTCTAAATGATCCATCTCATGCTGAACACATATTGATAGATCTTCTCTTAATCTCATGGTAAACTTTTTTCCATCCATATCATATGCCTCAATTGTAACTCTAGCATATCTTGGAATTATTCCAACTACTTCTCGGTTAACACTTAAACAACCTTCACCTTGTTCTACGTATATCTTTTCAGCCGAATTACTAATTATTTTAGGATTTGCAAAGAAATAATTTTTAAAGCTTCCATCATCTTGTTCTTCAACTATAACAAACCATCTTTTATCAATACCTATTTGAATTGCACTCATTCCCCAGCCAGCTCTTAAGTTATATTTTTTAGCATATTCTTCTATTTGACTATATTTTAAATATTCCATGGTATCTTTAATGGTTTTTATTTCTTCGTTAGAAAGAGGAAATGTTACATCCTTACTTTTTATTCTTAATCTTTTATCTTTTTCATCTAATATTTTTAAATTTTTAAACATTATACCACCCCAAACTAGTAGTTATTTTATCATAAAAAAAGAGGAAAGTAAAACTTTCCTAATCTCTATCTAAAAATCTTGCTCCGATAACTATGACTAATAAAATGAATAGTACTAAGATAATAGCAGCGCCATATCCGGTTCCACCTTGATTTCCGTATCCATAAGCTGGGTAAGCATATCCACCACCGCAGCATGGAGAATTATATCCATAGCCACCTTGATATCCATAATAGTACATATTAATATCCCTCCTCCCGCATTATCTACTATAGTTTACTCAAAATGTAAACTTTGGCTTATATAAAACACCTATATATTAAAAAAATAAAAAATATGTTATTATATTTATAATAGGTGATAAAATGAAAAGGATATTAAACAAAATAGATAAGCCACTTCTTTTTATAACAATTTTATGTCTTGTTTTTGGTATTATGATGGTAGGTAGTGCTTCATCTCTTAAAGCTTATATGGCAAGATCAGATAGTTTCTTTTATTTTAAAAGACAATTATTCTTTATAGGAATTGGTTTAATAAGTAGTGTTATAGTTTTAAAAACACCAATTCGAAAATGGAAAAATTTAATTTATTTAGCAGTACTTGGTGTTATAGGAACATTAGTTTATGTATTATTAAAAGGACAAACAAGTAATGGTGTTAATGGTTGGCTTTTTATTGGGGGATTTGGTATACAACCAAGTGAGTTTGCAAAAACGATTTTAATACTGTTTCTTGCTATAATATTTGAAAAGCTTATTAAAGTTAGGAATTTAAGTAACGTTGCTAAAGTGTTACCTTTTGTTGTTCCGATTATATTTATATTTTTAGTTTTTGAACAACCTGATTTTGGTACGATGATGATCTTACTTGGAATAACGGCAGTTATCTTTTTTATGGTTCCTTATGATGGGAAAACAAAGTTTATTATGATTACTTTTACCATTATATCAGTACTTTTATTAGCACTTGTTATGGTAGTTACAGGTAGAGGATTAACTAAAAGTCAGATGAGTAGATTTAATTATAAAAACCCATGTACTAGGTATAGAGAAACAACTGGATATCAAGTTTGTAATGGTTATATCGCGATAAATAGCGGGGGATTATTTGGTAGTGGTATTGGTAATAGTAAGCAAAAATATTTATATTTACCAGAAGCTCATACTGATTTTATATTTGCAATAATTATAGAAGAAACTGGACTTGTAGCAGGTGCAATAATTATTTTAGCTTACTTTATAATAATATGGAGAATTTTAATGATTGGAAAAAAATCTTATAATTTGCAAGGGACTATTATATGTTATGGAGTAGCTACTTATATAGCATTACATGTAATGATAAATTTAGGAGGAGTATTAGGTCTTATTCCTCTTACTGGTGTTCCACTTCCTTTTTACTCATATGGTGGTTCATTCATGATAAATTTACTTATATGTTTAGCATTTGTACAAAGAGTATCAGTGGAAAATAAAACTTTCGAACAAAAACATTTAGTTAGATAAACAACCTTTTGGTTGTTTTTTTAAATAAAATTAAAAAAATTAGGGGGATTTTAAAAGTTTTGTCTAACAATTAAAATGAAAGGAGGAAAAAACATGATTTATTTTATCAAGAAAAACTTAAAATATATTCTTGCTATTTTGATGTGTGTGGCACTTTTTATTGTTACTTATATATATAATAGTAATGACGAAGTAAATAGTACTAGTAACGTAAAAAAGTCTTCGGTAAAAAAAGAAGATAATACTAATCAAGATATTACGTTAAAGACTGTGTTTGTAGATGTAAAAGGTGCCGTTAATGCTCCAGGAGTATATGAGTTAGAAGATGGTAAAAGAGTTATTGATGCAATTAATTTAGCGGGCGGTTTATCTGATAATGCTAATACTATTAATCTTAATTTAAGCAAAAAGTTAACCGATGAAATGTATGTAATAGTTTATACTAAAAATGAAATAGCTAATTATAAAAAGAATAATAGTAATAATAATGTATCTTGTGCTTCTAACGAATGTATATGTCCAGATAAAAATAATGATGCATGTATAAAACAAAATAGTAATGAAACTAGTTCTGAAGTTAAAACATCTTCATCAGATAAGATTTCAATTAATAATGCATCAAAAGAAGAATTAATGAATCTTACTGGTATTGGAGAATCAAAAGCAGATGCAATAATAAGTTATCGTAATGAAAATGGATCATTCAAAAATATTGAAGAAATAAAAAATGTTTCTGGAATTGGTGATTCTATATTTGAAAAAATAAAAGATAATATTACTTTATAATGAGTAGAAAAATAAAATATATTATATTTTTAATATGTATAATTTCTTTTGTAAGAGTTTCTTATGTTCTAAAAACTTATAAAAACATATGTATAGAAGAAAATAAAACATTTGTTGGTGTTATTACAAATATAAAAAAAGATGATAAAAAAATAGTTATAGACGTAAGAGAAAATGATAAATATAGAATAACTATATATAAGGATATGAACCTTAAGATAGGAGATAAAGTAAAAGTTAAAGGAACATTTAAAAATGCACCAAGTAATACAGTTTTTAATCTTTTTAACTATCATAAGTATTTGCTTGCTAAAAATATAAAATTAATAAGTAATGATGCAAGTATTAAATTAATATCTAGAAATAAGAATCCTTTATATTATATAAAAAACGTTATAATTGATCACGTTAATAAATATAAAAGTGCTAGTTACTTAAAAACGTTTATTTTAGCAGATACATCAATGCTTGATGATAAAATAAAAGATAGTTATCAAAACATGGGTATAAGTCATTTATTCGCTGTATCTGGAATGCATGTTGGTATTTTTCTATTTGTGTTAAATATCTTCTTTAAAGAAAATAAATATAAAAATTTAATATATATTTTGTTTTTA
>CALZLL010000005.1 GCA_945788325.1 uncultured Clostridium sp. | reverse complement strand
TCTCTTGAAGTAAAGATATATTCTTTCATCTTTGGGTTCCATCTTTTAGTTTGGTGTCCAAAATGAACTCCAGCTTCTAAAAGATAACTCATTGATACAACTGGCATTTTCATTCCTCCTTCGTTATTTCCTCCAAATTCTTCAACTTTATGATTCACCTCTTCGGCACTCGAAACATAAATCCAAATTTGTGTGTATTTCTTTTCCTCTTGAAAAGCCATGCTTATTATAACACATAAATATTATATGATACAAGTAAATTTTTAGATTTTATAAGTCTTAAAATTATTTTTTTAACTTTTCATAAACTGATTTATATCCAACGCAATAATAACCAGCAGGTTTACCATCATCTTCGTAATCATACTTTTCATTAGTAGGTAAAGTGCAAGAACCATTAATACAAGTTATGCATCCTTTATTATGATCAACGTATTCTTTATCGGCGGTTGATATTAAAAATATTCTTTTATTAAACGCACCATTTTTTTCTTGTTTTTTTAATCTTGATTTTTCTATATCATCAAAACTAATATTATGAAGTTCAGCTTTTAATAGTATTACTTCAAGTAAATCACCTAATTCACTTATTAATTCCTCATTAGTTTTAGAATTTATAACTTCATTTAGCTCTTCTTTCATTTTTTTATTAGTTTCTTTTTCTAATTCTTCATCAGATAAAGTTCTAATACTAAAATATTCCCCATTATTAGATATTATGTTTGGTATGTTATCTCTAACTAATTTATTATGTATTTTCTTTTCCATTATAACTCCTTTATATTTTGTATTTCATTTATTAAATCTTTAAATATCTCATTTTTCTCAAACCTTGGTTTATCATATTCTATCCAAAAATCACTAGCAGTCTTTGACTTGCTTTTTATTTCATCTGCTCTATCTCCATAAAATGGTAAGTCTTCCATTGCTTTATCATAACTAAACACACCTTGTAAATCATAAATTTTAGCTTGAAAATCACATTCCATTTTATCTATTTGATAACAAAATACTGATTCTTCTGTTTTATGATCATTAAACTCATCTAATAGTTTTTTAATTTCTTCTTGCTTTAATAAACCATTTGTCACCTCATGAACACACAATCTTCCTTTTTCTTTTTTTTCTTCAGTAGTCATACCACTTCTTAAAGTTAAATCACCCATTAATATTTCTTCTAGTTCATGAAGGGTTAACATTTTAAGAACTTTATACATATCTAAATTAAGTTTATATTCACTATCTATTGCAATAGCAAGTATTAAGCATCCATATATATGTTCCGCAACAGATTCTATTCTTTCTTTATTTATTCCTATTTCTATAAAACCAGTTCTAACTTTTTCTTTTAATTTATTAGCAAATAAATAAAAATTTATTATGTTTCTACACTTGTTCATTTTATTTTCTCCTATAAACTAATCGGATTAAAATCCAACTCAACTTTAATTTTATTATTTCCTTCATATAATTTAATCAAATTATTTAATGAAGTATATAATTTATCATCTTTTTTATATTTTAAAATAACCTGAAAATTATAATTATTATTAATCTTAAGCACACTAGCTATTGAAGGACCTAATATACTGGTTGTAGTACTTAATTTACCTTTTAAAAACATACTTATTTTCTTAGCTTCCTTAATACCATATTCAAAATCCTTTGATGATATTTTAATTAATGTTATAAAGCAATATGGTGGATAGTTTAATTTTTTTCTTACAAGCATTTCTCTTTTATAAAAATCTTTATAATCATGATTAGCAGCACAAGTAATTGCATAATTATCAGCGTTAAAAGTTTGAATGATTGCTTCACCTTCTTTATCAGCACGGCCAACTCTACCAATTACTTGGTCTAATAAACTATATGTATTTTCACTACTCCTAAAATTAGGAATATTTAAAGATGAATCTGCGTTTATTACACCAACTAACGTAACGTTAGGAAAATTAAGTCCTTTAGCTATCATCTGAGTTCCTACTAATATATTATAATCACCTTTATTAAAAGCTTCTATTATTTTACCATGAGAACCCTTTTTACTAGTTGTATCAGCATCCATTCTAAGTACTTTAGCAAGCGGAAATAATGATTTTATTTCTTCTTCTATTCTCTCCGTACCATGACCTATTTCACGAACAGATTTTTCATTACATGATGGACATTTTTCTAACCTATTTGTTCCATAACCACAATAATGACATCTCATCATACCTGACGTTTTATGATAAGTTAAAGTTATATCACAATTAGGGCACTTAAAAGTATATCCACAATTTTGGCAAGTTAAATAGTTTGAATAACCCCTTCTATTTAAAAGAAGCATAACTTGTTCTTTCTTTTGTAAACGATCATTTATTTTTTTAATTAATTCCTCTGAAAATACTTTATTACCTTTTCTTATTTCATTTCTCATATCAACTATTGATACGCTCGGTAATTTTTTTTCATTAACTCTTTTTGGTAACTCTAGATAATCATAATACCCTTTTTGAGCCCTAGCATAGCTTTCTATCGTAGGTGTTGCACTACCAAGTATTACTGGACAATTATGAGTTCTTGATCTTTCCATTGCTATATCAAGAGTGTTATACCTAGGGTTATTTTCCTGTTTATAACTTTCAGAGTGTTCTTCATCTATTATTATTACACCAATATTTTTTAATGGTGCAAAAACAGCTGATCTAGCACCTATTACAACGTTTACTTCTCCCCTGTTTATCTTTCTAAATTCATCATATCTTTCACCATCAGATAAAGAAGAATGTAAAATTGCTACATCATCTTTAAAAACACCTTTAAACCTAGCAGTAATTTGTGGTGTAAGACTTATTTCAGGAACTAAAATTATAGCTTGTTTACCACGTTTTAAAACTTCTTTAACAACGTCTATATAAACTTCTGTTTTACCAGAACCAGTAACCCCATATAAAAGCATTGTTTTTGATATACCAATACTTTTTTTAATTTCATCTGATACCTTTTGTTGATCAAAATTAAGTTTTATTAACTTACTATCATAAGACGAAGTAACGTCTCGATATAATTCTTTTTCATATTCTATTACTATTTTTTTATCAATAAGTTTTTTTAATGATGACTTACTTTTTATACTTGATTTTAAAACTTCATCATTTGCCTTTAAAAAGTTAATTATTTCAAGTTGTTGTCTTATTTTAATATCGCTGGTTAGAGCTTTATCATTTAACTTAACATAAGTAAGTTTTTTAGCATGATAATTTATTTTATGATTAGCTTTTAAAGCCTTTGGAAGCATAACTTGATATGCATAAATAAGTGAACATAAATATTTTTTATTAATAAATTTACCAAGCGATATTAACTCATTATTTAAAATAGTTTCATCGTCTACAACCTTGATAATATCTTTTGCAACATAATCTTTAGGCTGAGTAGTATATTCTAATGCAAAACCTTCAACAACTCTATTAGAAAAAGGAACTAGTACTCTTTTTCCTATTAAATTTTCTTTATAATTAGAATCAGCATGATAAGTAAATGTCATATCATTAGCTTTTACTTTTGTTTCAACTAAAACATTTATGTACATATCATCATCTCCTTAAGGATATTATAACAAAAAAAGAAGACTAATTTAAGCCCTCTTTATCCCCTTTTTATCTTTTATTAATTAGTTGATTTGTCTTTTGTTTCCAGTATACGTCCAACCACTAATTGATGTTTTAGTAGACCATTTATATTTTTGTTCACAAACTGTATTATATTTTTTCTCAGCTTTTTTACTATCACTAGTATTAACTGTTTTAACACAATTTGTACCATTTAAAGTATATCCACTATCACATACATAAGTGATTTTTTCAGTGTTTATAGTCTTTGTACATTTTGTACCATTTAAAGTGTACCCTGGATAGTCACTACATGTGTAAGTTGTACTTGAATTTGTCTTTGCACAATGTAACTTATCACTTGTTTGTACTGTACCTGATGGACAAGAACATACTTTAACCTTAGATTTAACCGTACATTTTGTACCATTTAAAGTATAAGTCTTAGTTGAAGTATTTGATGGACAACTATATTCTATTTTCTTACAAGTATTATTACCAGCATCAGTAGTTCCTGATGGACAAGAATAAGTTGTTACTTTCTTAGCACAATACTTAGGATCACTGGTCTTTTCAGTTCCCGATGGACATTTATACGAAATAGTTGTTTTTACACATGTTTTATTATTTGAATTGTATTCGTAATCTGATCCATATTTAGAACAACTATAACTTGTAGATGTTTTAGTACATACATCACCATTTGGCTTATAACCTCCTGGACAAGTTTTTGAAGTAGTAGTTGCTTTTCTACATTTGTTTCCATCATATAATGAATATCCTGGATATGCATCACATGAATATTTATAATCTGCTGCAGTTTTAGTATAATGATAATATTTATAATATACTTTTAAAGTAGCACATGTTGAACAAGTTGGTTCTGACCAAGATTCAACATAAACCATTTTTTCATTATCATTTACATATGCTAATGATCCATCAGTAGAAACTAAAGTATAATCATAAGCCCACTTATAAGATGATATAATTTGATCAGCCGTTATAACATCATAATTTTGACCTGTTATGTAATTAGCATTTGTAGTAGTTGTTGTTGCAACAGCACCCTTAACATCATAACTATAAACTTTATCAGCGGTTATTTTTTGAGTTTTTGTAGTTGCAATAGCACTATATAAAGTAGTTTTTGTAGTCGCATTTTGGGTACTTGTTACATAATCTATTCTACAACTTGCATCCACTAATTCGGTAGAACTATTAGTAACAGCCTTAGCGTTTTTCGAATCAGTTGAAGTAACTACACTAACTTTTTTAGTAGCTTCTTTTGTTACAACTTGAGAACCATTTTTAATACAAGTATCTCCTGCTAAATAATAACCACTTGGGCATACATACTTTTCAAATTTTTCGGTACACTCATTTTTAACAAATTGATATTCATAAATCTTACCATTATTTTTAGTAGTTGTTATTTTACCTATAGTAGTTTTCTTTTTTGTAATATCTTTAGCATAACCAGATTTAGAAGTGGTTTCTAACATCTTACATTTATCACTACATATATCATAACAACCAAAATGTTCAATTATGTAATCTTGCTTATCTGAACATGATAAATATACTTTTATTATGTATTCATTTTCTAATTTAGTAATTTCAATATATGAATCATCTTCACTACAATATTTTCCATTAGAATCCATTAAAGGTAGTATTAATTTGTTATCAATCATTTCTTTTAATGTCATCTTTTTAGAATCATTAATATTTTCTGGTAATCTTTCAACCGTATAATAAGATTTAGCAACATCCTTCATTCGGTCAATATTATCAGCAAAAATTTGATTATTTAGTGGTTTTAAGTCTGGCATTGGAAATAACCATATAAGTAAAAATATAAATATGATTATTAATATTAATCTTATTAATAAATCCTTAATGGTTAAGCCTCTTTTTTCTTCCATCAAAACTCCCCCTTTTGTTTGAATGCCATATATACTAGCACTTTTTTTATAAAATGTCAAACTTTTTTTAGTAATTTGCTAGTAATTAATATTTTTTTATCATTATAATGCTTATTTTTTTATTAAAAAAAAGAACTTTTTAATCAATTCTTTTTTTTATGTACACAACCATACATCCTGAATTATAATGATTTAAATGAAAATCTTTTACATATTTATTTTGTTTTAAAGCATTATTGGTTTCATCTTTTAAAGCACCGGTTCCTACACCATGGATAATAACTACTTTTTCATTCTTAAGTACATAATTATCACAAATAAATTCTTTTATTAAAACTCTTGCTGAATCCCTTGTTTCACCATGTAAGTCAAGTGTTGGTAAAGAATCTATAAAAACGTCATCTAAACTTGTTTTCATCTTAAACCATTCTGAATTTTATAAGCTTTAACGACGTTTTTTAATAAAGAAGCTACCGTCATTGGTCCAACGCCACCTGGAACTGGAGTAATAAGTGATGCTTTTTTACTAACACCATCAAAATCAACGTCACCAACCAATGAATCATTTTCTCTATTTATTCCAACGTCTATTACTACGCATCCTTCTTTTACCATATCTTTTGTTATTAAATTAGGATGCCCTGCTGCAACTATTAAAACATCAGCCATCTTAGTATAATCTTTTATGTTCTTACTTTTTGAGTGGCAAATACTTACCGTTGCATTTTTTTGTAATAATAGCTGAATAAGTGGTTTACCAACCAAGTTACTTCTTCCAACAACACATACGTTTTTACCTAATAAATCAACGTTATACATATCTAAAAGTTCCATAACACCCATTGGTGTACATGAAACTAAACACTCGTTTTCAAGAACTAAATTACCAACGTTTTGATAAGTTAAACCATCAACGTCTTTTAATGGTGAGATTTCATTTATAATTTTACCTTCGTCAAATCCTTGTGGTAATGGTAATTGTACCAAAATCCCATTAACACTTACATCATTATTTAGTCTTCTTATTTCATCAATTACTAAATCTTCAGAAATTGTTTCCGGGAACTTTATCAAATCAAATTTTATTTTTACATCATTACAAGCTTTTTCTTTATTTCTAACATATATCGTACTTGCTTTATTATCCCCTATTTGAATTACCGTAAGACAAGGTGTTAAACCTTCTTCATTTATTTCTTGTTTAATTTTATTTTTAAAAAATAAACTAGCTTCTATTCCATCTATTATGTTATTCATAACTTACCTCCTTATATATAGGATGTTTATCACATAATTTTTTAACTCTCTTTTTAAGATCTTCTAATACTTCTTTATTATCATAATTTGTAAGACAAGCTACGATTATTTTTCCAACTTCAACAAAGTCTTTTTCATCAAATCCTCTTGTTGTCATTGCAGCACTACCAAGCCTTATACCACTAGTTATAAAAGGCGTTGTTAAATCATATGGAATCATGTTTTTATTACAAGTAACACCAATTTCTTCTAACAATTCTTCAGCTTCTTTACCAGTTAAGTTAACAGAAGCTTTAACGTCCACCAAAACTATGTGATTATCCGTTCCATTTGTTACGATTTTAAAATTATTCATCTTCAAAACATCACATAATATTTTTGAATTTTTTATTACTTTTTTTTGATAATCTATAAAATCAGTTGTCATTGCCTCTGCAAAACAAACCGCTTTTGCTGCTATAACATGCATTAATGGGCCACCTTGAATGCCAGGAAAAACTACTTTATTAACTCTTTTAATAATTTGCTCGTTATTTGTTAATATAATTCCACCACGTGGGCCACGTAAGGTCTTATGAGTAGTTGAGGTAACTACATCAGCATACCTACATGGATTTTGATGAAGACCTGCTGCAACAAGTCCTGCAATATGAGCCATATCAACCATTAAATATGCACCACAACTTCTTGCAATTTCATGAAATAAAGAAAAATCTATACTTCTAGGATAACTAGAGGCACCTGCAACAATTAATTTTGGTTTTTCTTTAAGCGCTATACGTCTTATTTCATCATAATTAATTTGATTAGTTTTTTTATCAACACCATAATGAATAAAATTATAGTCCATTCCAGAAAAACTTAAATCGCTGCCATGAGTTAAATGACCACCATCATTAAGACTCATTGATAATACTTTATCGCCTTTTTTTAAAAGACTTCTATATACTGCCATATTAGCAGAAGAACCAGAATGTGGCTGAACGTTTGCGTATTTTACGCCAAATAACTTTTTAACGTTTTGGATGGCTATAGTTTCTATTTTATCAACAAATAAGCATCCGCCATAATATCTTTTATTAGGATATCCTTCTGCATATTTATTAGTAAGGATGCTACCTTGTGCTTTTAAAACGTCCATACTAACAAAGTTTTCAGACGCGATAAGTTCAATCGTATTTTGCTGCCTTTTCTTTTCGTTTTCGATAGCTTCAAATATTTCATTTTTCATGAGTATTCCTCCTTACACTTCAATAAATTCATTAAATTTTATAGAATATATAAATTTTCTTATCTTATTTGCTTTCATTATGTTCATAAGCGCTATTTCATATAAGTCTAGTTGCACTTTATACCTATCTTTTAATTCTAATAAATTATTAACGTTATCCGTTTTATAATCAACTATGGTATAAACATCATCATTAACAAAAATCAAATCTGCTATTCCACTAGTTAATATTTTACCACTTTTTAATGACTTATCATAGTAATAAGATGGAACTTCAAAAGTAAATTCCTTTTCTCTGTAAACTTTATCACTAGAAAGCAAATCTTCATAAATACTAGATGTAAGATATGAAAATATCTTTTCTAAATTAACTAACTCTTTTTCTTCACTCGTAATTATTTTTTCTAAAACCAAGTTATCAATCTCTTCATTTAACGAGCTGATACTATATTTTTTAATTGGTAATTTTTCAAATATTTTATGATATAAAGTACCTAAAGAAGTATGACTAACACCATCATTCATAAAACAAGGTACTCTTACGTATTTAGTATTTTTATCTTTTTTTATCTCACTAACACTTAAATACTTTGGTATTCTTTCTTTAGAATTATATTTAAAATCTTTAATTTTATTATACCAATTTTCATCAAATTCTTTTTTATTTACTCTATCTTTAACGTTAAACTCACTTTCATTTATTTCGTTAGCATTTATTATGGTAGATGAAATTCTAGATTCCGTAACAAATGTTTTAGGTAAAACCAAACTTAAATCTCTTATGTTTTTACACGCATTATGCCTTAACAAACAACCTAATATTATGTCCATATAATTTTTTACTGATTTCAAATATAAAGTTGAAATCACTTTTTCGTCACCTATTTTTGATGATGCATTAGTAACTAATCTTTCTAAGTTATTAACAAAACCAGTTATTATTATTTTTTCTTTAGCGCGCGTTAAAGCAACGTATAAAATTCTAAGTTCTTCTGATAACATCTTACTTTTTTCGAATTCTTTAAAAGCCATTTGCCAAATTGATTCATATTTTAAATTATAATTAGCATCATGCAAGTTAAAAGAAACACCTAAATCATCATTTACCATAATTTCACTTCTTAAATCTTGAAAGTTAAAATTCTTACCAGTTTCACTTAAGATAACCACTGGATATTCAAGACCCTTTGATTTATGAATGGTAGTTATTAAAACGTTATCTCCGTTGGATAAAGGATTTACTCCCGCTAATGATTGCTTACTTAATATTATATCTTCTAGGTAATTTATAAATTCATGGAGAGATAGCTTTTTATCATCAAACGAAGAAGCATGATTTAACATCTGAATCAAGTTTTTTTGTCTTGCTTTACCATTATTCATTGCTGATATAATAGGTATAAAATTAAATGTTTTATAAATTTCATTTAAAAGTTCATATAATTTATGGTTATAACAATACTTTCTTAATTCCCTTATTTTAATTAATGCATCATTTATTTTACTATTATCACTTATTAAACTTTCATATAAAGATATTTTTTTATCTTTAGCTCTTAACTTTGCTACATCATCTAAACTTACGTTTATTATGGGAGCATTTAAAACACTCATTAATGATACGTCATCATAAGGATTATCAATTACTTTTAGCATGTTAATAATAAGTTTAATTTCATAATTATCAAAATACTCAAGAGAACTTTCTAAATAAGAACTTATATTACGCTTATTTAATGCATAAGCGTAATAGCTAGCATCTTTTAATGATCTTAAAAGTATAACTATATCACTAGGTTTAATATTTCTTTTTATACCCTTTTTATTATCATAAACCTCATGTTTACCATCAAGTAATTCTTTTATCTTATCAGCAACATAAATAGCTTCTTTCTCTATTTTAGTTAAATCATCTTCATCTGTTTCTTCTTTTAATCCATCATCTATTATACAAACTTCAGTATCTAAATTATCAAGCTTTTCAAAAGAAGCTCCTAAATATAGTTTTTCATTTTCATCATAATTAACTTCTCCAAAATAATCAGTCATGGTATTTTCAAAAATAAAGTTACAAAAATCAAGTACTTCTTTTCTACTTCTAAAATTTTTAGAAAGCGTAATTAATTTTGGAAAAGAATCAAAACAAGCTTCTTTTTTATCATTGTTAAAAATTTCAGGACATGCACTTCTAAAACGATAAATACTTTGTTTTACATCACCAACGATAAATAAATTTTCATTATTTTTAGATATAGCATTAAAAATAACATTTTGTAAATTATTAGTATCTTGATATTCATCAATTAAA
Source organism: uncultured Clostridium sp. (assembly GCA_945788325.1). Classification (GTDB taxonomy): domain Bacteria; phylum Bacillota_I; class Bacilli_A; order RF39; family UBA660; genus Aphodocola. Next base: position 19,527 of record CALZLL010000005.1, on the reverse strand, counting down.
ATTTCGTCAAAACGATTAGATAATTCTTTAGCAATAATGGTTTTCTTTTTATCTTTAATTAATAAATCTATAACAAAGTGCGCAACATCACCAAAGGTATAAGAATTTATTTTCTTTTTTTCTTTAAATAACCTCTTATCAAATTCGTCAATAACATTAAACAAAGTTATCATAATTTTTTTAGCTAGCATTTTTTCTTCTTCATATGCTTCATCAGTTATAAAAGAAAGTTCATGTAAATTTTTTTGAATTTCTTTTTTTATTTCATCTCTTATTACCCTATACTTAACCATTACCTCATCATCTTTATGACCTTTTGGTGTTCTTAAAGTATCAAAGCTTATTCTTCTTAAAAGTGATGATAAATCATTAAAATTATGGATATTTATAAAAGAATTAAGATAATTTTTTTCTTTTTTAACCATCTCAATTAACTTATTAAAATCATTTTCATTTTCCATTTCATTTATTATTTCATCATAAACAATAATAAATGGATTCATTTTATCATGAATTTGTTTTAAGAAAATATCTTTATAATAACTATTATTCACACTATAATTACCAATTGATTTACTTATAAAATCTTCTTTAAAAGGAAGAGTATCTAAAAACGAATGAATCTTAAAAATTATGTTTTTAACTTTATCTAATCCATAGCCTCCAAAAAAATCTAACATTTCTTTAAAACCACAAACGTTATCAAAACTATCTTCTAAAACATCGTCAATAACTCGCTTTTTTAAAATTTTTTCTTCTTCATTTGATAAAACATTAAAATTTTTATCAATTCCTAACTTTTCAAAGTTATCCTTTACAATGCTTCCATAAAATGAATCCATGGTGGTTATCATAGCACTATCAACTAGCTGTAATTGATCTTTTAAATGATTATTTTTTTTATCTTTCTCATAAGCATCCTTTACTTTAGCTTTAATACGTTCTTTCATCTCGGTTGCAGCGGCTTTTGTAAAAGTAACGATAAGAAGTCTATCAATCATTCCACCATTTAAAACAAAATTTATTACCCTTTGTGATAAAACCGCCGTTTTACCACTTCCCGCTGCAGCACTTACTATTATTTTTCCACCACGTTCATTTATTGCAAGAGCTTGATCCTTAGTCCAACTTGGCATTATTATCACTCCTTAACATACTTAATACTTCACTATTTTTATATACGTTACCTTTTCTTTTTTTATCTTTCGAAGAGTCAAAATTACAAATAGCATTAAATTTACAATAAGTACATGCAGATTCTGTCATATCAAGAGGACTAACTGCTATATTTCCACTTAATATATCATTTCCTATTTTCTTTAACGTAGCTTTGACATTATCAAAAATCAAGTTTAAATCATCAATACCAAAAATTTTATCTAAAGATAATTTATCACGTGACATAACTGATGTAAACTTATCTAATTTTTCTTTACCAAAAGCTTCTAAAACTTTATCATCATAATTTATAATACCATTCATTTTAAGGCTTTTAGATACCATTAATTCTTTTTCTTCTAAAGAAAAACTTCTAGATGCTAATTGTTCTTTAACTAATGCAGGATAGTATAAAAGACCTGATGGAACAATGTTTTTATTAGTTAAATTATTACTTTCTTTAATCGCTAAAACATATAAAAGCATTTGTAAATTAAGACCATTTAAAACCTCATCTAACCTAAACTTTTTATCACCTGTTTTATAATCTATTATTCGATAATAATAGTTTTTATCATCCTCATAAACATCTATTCTATCTGCTATACCATTAACTGTTAAAGAACCTTTATCAAGTTTTATATGAAGAGGTTTAATAATACTATTTTCATCTATTTTAAGTTCAAAATACCTAGGTTTAAATGATGATATGCATTGTTCTTTTATTATGTTTTCTATTACTAGTTTCGTACTTTTAGATAGTCTTTCCAAAACAAACTTAACTTTTTTATTAACTATTTTTCCATTATCTTCTAAGTAATTTAAAGCATACTTATTTATGTAGTCATCAATGTTATTAATATTTATTTTATCTAAATCACTACTTATTATTTTTTGTAAAACATAATGAACAAAAGTACCAAGTTCCCTATTATCAAAGGTATACTTTTCCTTAACCTTTAAATTTAATCCGTACTGGCAAAAATGATAAAATGGACACTTTGAATAAGTTTCTATACTACTAGGACTTAAAACTAAATTATTGGTGTATAATTCATGAGCAGCAACAGATGTTATCTTTTTATTTAGATCATGCTTATTAGAATTATTTATATTAGTAAATTCCTCATTATAAAAATTATTTAATTTATCTTCTGATAATGATATAGCATAATCATTAATCATGATGTTTTTATCATAGATAGTATTATCATTTATATCTATTAATTCTAAGCACTTAACATAATCACAAACCTCTTTTAATTTTAAATCGGTTCCTAGTTTTGGATAGGTTATTGTTACATTTTCGTTATTTACAAGTTTAGAAAATAAATAGTACCATTTAAAATTATTATTTTCTATTTCACTTATTAAACATTTTTTATTAATATCATTATTGTTAATTAAACTGTTGACAGAAAATTCTTTTGGCACCTCATCACTTGTTGCACCTAAAAAATAAATAAATTTTTTATCACGACAATCAAATGAATTTAAATCAACAACTAAAACTTCATCTTGATTTATATTTTGTTTTATGTTTTGAATACAAATTTTATTTAAAATGTTAATAATTTCATTTAACGTAGTTTCTTCACCTAAGTAACTATTAATATCTTCTAATGCCGATATAAGAGTATTACAACCTACTTCATCTTTTATAAATAATTCATCTATTACTTCTTCTTTTAAGTAAGTATAAAGAAATTTTAATAAGTTAGTTTTATTAGTTTCATTTATAACGTTTTCTAATAAGTATCTTATAGGATTTATAACATCATCCTTAATATCATTTAACTCTTTTAATAATATTTCATCATTACTACTAAAATATTTTTTATTACCAGAAGGATTATATTTAAATGGTAAATAAAAACTTTCTTTTGCAAGATCAAAACCATATATATAATTATCTAAATCATCTATTCTTTTTAAATCAATATCAAATAAATTTAGTTTAAGTAAATTAATAAACTTTTCACAAGAAAAATCACCGTTTAATATATCTGTTAAAATTCTTATAAAACGACTTGTTAGAACACCATCAAAATTAGTTTTAGAATATGGATGATTAAATAACAAATCAATGTAAGGCAAATAAATTTGCTTGTTACAAACTATCATAAAATCATCATAACAATAACCTTCCATTATCTTTTTTGATACATCATTACTAACAAAAGAAACTTCTTCTGATACATCATTTAAGGCCTTAAAATAAGCGTTTTTAGATGATAAATCAAAATCATCATTAGTGGATAAATTAACATCTAGATCTTTTAATACCTTTTTTAAATAACCATTATTTATACTATCTAATACTAATAATACTAATCCATCGTCATTCATCTTATTAATTAATTTTAATTCTTCTTTTGAAGGTGTTGCAAAATCTAAAAATAAGTATTTTTCATTGAATAAAGTATTACTAATAACATCACTAAACATTAATTTTTCACTTATTAAATTTTTTTCTAACAACTTTTCTTCATAACTTTTAAATACCTTTTTTAAATCTAAAATTTTATCATTATCATTTAATTCATAATCATAAAACTTATCATAAGTATCTAACAAATCATTTATAAAATCATATGTTATGAAGTCTTTATATACATTTAAATCATGTGAAATATCCTTAACTACCTCATACATAATTAAATATTTTTCATTACCATTAGCTAGTTTTTTATTACCATTATATTTTTTTAATATAAAGTTTCTAAACGTATTAATATTATAATTTTTATTAATATATTTATTTTTATAATATAGCTCACTATTAGATGGAACAATAATGTCAAAATCCTCTATTTCATCTATATTATCAAGATTAACTACCTTTAACATCATACCACCTTCTTCTATCAAATATTATAACAAAATATACAAAGAAAAAGAACTCATAACAAGTTCTTTTTTAGCTTAATTTATTAATTTTTTTATTTAATTTATCAGTAGCCTTTTTTGATAATAAATAAGTTTTATTAAAAGTATTTTTATAAGTTAATTTTAATTCATCTAAATCACAATATTTTTGATCAATAGAATTAGAATCTAAAAATCCATCAAAATAATTATTAACTGTTTCTTCTTTATTACCTATGTTATTTTCTTTAGCATCTACAGCATCATTAATCGCTGCTAATAACAAACTATACATGATTGAAGCATTTCTTCGTCTTTCAATAAACATATCAAAATTCTTACCACCATGTTCTTTTCTATTTATTTGTTCATGCAATGCCAAATTATACTCTTTATAATATTTTTTCAATTCAGAATATATTGTAGAGACAAACATATTATCATCTAGTACTTTTTCCTGTTCTTCATTTTTAACAAGCATATTTCTTTTTTTATCAGCATATTTATATATTTTATCCATTTTTTTATCAGATAACTCTACTAGACTTAAAAATACATTACAATAAACCATTTCATAGCTTAAATGTCTTTGCATTTCATCATTTAACTTCTGTAATTTTTTATTACTAAGCTTATTATTCTTAATATCATTTAGCATAGGTTCAATTTTATTTGTAAAATCAGCATTAAAAGTCATAAAATAATCTTTTATAAAATTTTCATGTATAACCCCTGCTTTATCAAAAGCCACAAAATCAAATAACGCTGCTAAAGAAGCTAAATAATCATTATGTTTATCTAATAACAACTTCTTTTTACTAGCATTTGATGCATGATCACCATTTATATAAAATGCTGTTTTATATTCATTTTCGTAATTATCAATCATATCAATTATTTTTTTATATGTCATATTACCACCTCACTTAAAACATGACTATATAATTAATATTCCCAAAAAGGAGATATTATTATAACATATTTTTTATAAAATGAAACAAAAAGAACCAAAATTAGTTTTTTATATATCATATCTTAGCATTTTTTTATTAGTTTATTGTTCAAATATTGGATCATTAACATTTATATCTATTTTCATTTTATTATTTGTTTTAACTTAAAATATAGTTGATCTACTTCTTCTTTATTTCCTTCTATTGCAACCACTTGTGCCTTAGGTATTTTGTAATCATCAATTTCAAATTTTATTTCATTTTTTTTATATACATATCTTGTTCTAATATTATCTGCCACTAATTTAAATTCTAATGTTTTTAGTATTGATTCTATTGTACTATAATCTGATTGATTAAAAACCAATGGAATAGATTCTTGAGATTCTTTTAGGTCATGTCTTTCTTTTTTTACATTCTTACAATCAAATACAATTTGTTCTTTTAGTCCTATTACAGTTTTTGTAATTCTTGCAATCATGTTAGGATTATACTTATTTTCATAAACTTTTCTATTTTCTAGTATTTCTGATTCCTTTTTATAATCTTTTTTTTCACAATATTCTATATAAGGTTTTATAGATGAAACCTTAAAACTATATTCGTATTCTTCCATATTATCTCCTTTCATTTAATCATATTTAATAATTCAATATTTTTAAATACTGGTTCAAAATCTATATCATTAAATACTTCTAATTTTCCAGTTTGTAAATGCAATGATTTTAATTTTAAAATTCTTTTAATATATGAAGATATGCTACCATGAGTAACAATTAATATTGTTTCATCATCTTTATGATTTTTATATATATCTATTAAAAACTCACTTAATCTTAATTCTATATCATATTTATTTTCTCCATAATCTCCAAATCTTGTAAAATAATCACCTTTTATTTGTTTATTTCTAACTTCATCTAATTCTTCATTATTCTTTTTATGAGTGTATTTCCCATATTTTATTTCTCTTATCCTATCTTCAATTATAAATTCAACATTAGGATATTTTTCATAAACATAATTAGCTGTTTGTATGGTCCTTGGTAATGGTGATACATAAACTTTGTTTATGTTAATAGGTAAATAATTGATAGACTCCATAACAGTTTCCTTACCTTTTTCTGTTAAAACAGACCAGTATATTTCTTTATCTGATATTAATTCTTTTACATTATCAGTAGCTTCACCATGTCTTAATAATATTAAATTCATTATAATCACAACCTTACATATCAATTATACCATGAAAAAACCAAGATGTTTCTATCTTAGTTTAATCATATTAATTATTGAATCTTAATAAATACCCATCTGGATCTTGTATTAAAAATTCTTTATCCTCATATGTAATTTTACCAACATTATAACTATGAATTTCTAAATCCTGAAAAAAAATAATTTTTTTACTTTTTAAATCTTCATACATTTTTTCCACATCTGATATAGACATACTTATATTAATACCTCTTCCAAATGGATATTCCATAATTCCTGTATTCCAATTATTATTTTGTTCTTCTATCATTATTTGGTTATTTTCAAGCTCTAAAAAACAAAACTTATTTTCTACTCTCTCATATTTTATTTTAAAACCTAATTCCAAATAAAATTTTTTACTTTTATCAATATTAGATACAGATAATTCTGGTATTAAACTATTAAATTTCATAATAATCCTCTATTTCAAACTCACTATTTAACTTTAACTTACATACTTATTATAACACAAAAAACTAAGATACAAAATATCTTAGTTTTAAACTTATTAATTATTTTTTTCATTTATTTTAGCTTGTGCAGCTGCAAGTCTTGCAATAGGTACTCTAAATGGAGAGCAAGATACATAGTCTAATCCTATCTTATGACAGAATTCAACTGATGAAGGATCTCCACCATGTTCACCACAAATACCAACGTGTAGTTTTTCGTTAACTGGTTTACCAAGTTTTAATGCAGTTTCCATTAATTTACCAACACCTGTTTGATCAAGTTTAGCGAATGGATCATTTTCAAATATCTTAGCATTATAGTAAGCATCTAAGAATTTACCAGCATCATCCCTTGAGAATCCAAATGTCATTTGTGTTAAATCGTTTGTACCAAAGCAGAAGAAATCAGCTTCTTTGGCTATTTCATCAGCTGTTAAAGCAGCTCTTGGGATTTCAATCATAGTACCTACTTCATACTCTAATTCAATTCCAGAAGCAGCTATTTCAGCATCTGCAGTTTCTGTAACTATGTTTTTAACATATTTTAATTCTTTAATTTCACATACAAGTGGAATCATTATTTCAGGTTTAACGTTCCAATCTGGATGGTTTTTCTTTGTATTAATTGCTGCTCTAATAACAGCTTTAGTTTGCATCTTAGCTATTTCTGGATAAGTAACAGCAAGACGGCATCCTCTGTGTCCCATCATTGGGTTAAATTCATGTAATGAATCAATTAATGCTTTAATTGTTTCAACTGATTTTCCTTGAGCGTCTGCTAGTTTCTTAATGTCAGCTTCTTCAGTTGGAACGAATTCATGTAATGGTGGATCCAAGTATCTAATAGTTACTGGGAATCCTTCTAAAGCTTCGTATAAAGCTTCAAAATCACTTTGTTGATAAGGTAAGATCTTATCAAGTGCAGCTTCTCTTTCTTCTACTGTATCAGCACAAATCATTTCTCTAAATGCTGCAATTCTATCTTCTTCGAAGAACATGTGTTCTGTACGGCAAAGACCAATACCTTCAGCACCTAACTCACGAGCCTTTTTAGCATCAGCTGGAGTATCAGCGTTAGTTCTAACCTTTAATGTTCTAAATTTATCAGCCCATTCCATAACTCTTCCAAACGTACCAGCGATTGAAGCATCAACGGTTGGAATTTGTCCATCATATATGTTACCAGTAGAACCATCAATTGAGATATAATCTCCTTCATGATATGTTTTACCAGCTAAAGTAAATTTCTTGTTTTCTTCATCCATTATGATATCACCACAACCAGATACACAGCAAGTACCCATACCACGAGCAACAACTGCAGCGTGTGAAGTCATACCACCACGAACTGTTAAAATACCTTGAGAAGCTTTCATACCAGTAATATCTTCTGGAGAAGTTTCAAGTCTTACTAATACTACTTTTTCTCCACGAGCAGCCCATGCTTCTGCATCTTCTGCAGTAAATACTATTTTACCACATGCAGCACCTGGAGATGCTCCTAATCCTTTACCAGCTGGAGTAGCTTCTTTTAATGCTTTAGCATCAAATTGTGGGTGTAATAAAGTATCTAAGTTACGTGGATCAATCATTGCAACAGCTTCTTCTTCACTGCGCATTCCTTCGTCAACTAAGTCACATGCAATTTGTAATGCAGCTTGTGCAGTTCTTTTACCATTTCTTGTTTGAAGCATATATAATTTACCATGTTCAACAGTAAATTCCATATCTTGCATATCTCTATAATGATTTTCTAGAATTTTGCAAACTTCATTGAATTGTTTAAATGCTTCTGGGAATTTATCTTCCATTTCTGAAATGTGCATAGGAGTTCTAACACCAGCAACAACGTCTTCACCTTGTGCGTTTGTTAAGAATTCACCAAATAAACCTTTAGCACCTGTAGCTGGGTCACGAGTAAATGCAACACCAGTACCACAGTCATCTCCCATGTTACCAAATGCCATAGCTTGTACGTTTACAGCAGTTCCCCATGAATAAGGAATATCATTATCTCTTCTATATACGTTAGCTCTTGGATTATCCCATGATCTAAATACAGCTTTAATAGCTCCCATTAATTGTTCTTTTGGATCATCTGGGAAGTCCTCACCAATCTTAGATTTATATTCAGCCTTAAACTGTCTTGCTAATTCTTTTAAATCATCAGCATCAAGTTCTACGTCTAGTTTAACGCCTTTCTTTTCTTTCATTTCATCAATAAGTTGTTCAAAGTATTTTTTACCAACTTCCATAACTACGTCAGAATACATTTGAATGAATCTTCTGTAGCAATCCCAAGCCCAACGAGGATTGTTTGACTTTTCTGCAAGTACGTTAACTACGTCCTCATTTAAACCTAAGTTAAGAATAGTATCCATCATACCTGGCATAGATGCTCTAGCTCCAGATCTTACAGATACAAGTAATGGATTTTCTTTGTCTCCAAATTTCTTTCCAGTAATTTCTTCCATTTTTCCTATGTACTCATTAATTTGAGATTGGATTTCAGAATTAATTTCTCTTCCATCTTCATAGTATTGAGTACAAGCTTCAGTTGTAATAGTGAAACCTTGAGGTACTGGAAGTCCAATATTAGTCATTTCTGCTAAGTTAGCTCCCTTACCACCAAGAAGTTCCCTCATGTTTGCGTTTCCTTCTTTAAAAAGGTAAACCCATTTTGTCATTTATATTCCTCCTTCTTTAGTCAATACAAATTTATTATAGCACAAAAAAAATAGCACTTACAATAATAAATGCTATGATTTTCCATTATTTTACAAGAAAATTTAATTATTTAGTCTTATCAATTTCTATTGGTACCAACGCTTTATAAAATTCTTCTTCCAAAAGACTTGGCCAAACATACCTATATTGAACAGCTCTTAAAAATTCTTCTTTATTCATTTTAGAAAAATCAAGTTCAAAATTAAAATTTAACTTTTCATTTTTATCTAAAACAAACTCCCTTAAAAATTCTCTTGCACTTCTTCCATTTCCTTCTCTAAAGGGATGAATTGCCATAATACTATAATACGCTTCTGCAAGTATATATGCATATTTTCTTTTATCATATACACAAGAGATTTCTTTATTTAACTTATCTAACGTTTTAATAAGTTCATCTTCTATTATTTCAGGATCATAAAATTGTGTCTTTTTAGCTAAAGAACAAGTTCTAAACTTACCTGCAAATGGATATATTTCAGAAAATAAAAACATATGAATAGCTTTTAAGTGATTAATATCAAACATTCCTTCAATTGGAAATAGTTCTAAATAAGTTAATTTCTTTAAAGATATTTCCTTTTCTTTTGTTTCTAAATCTTCTTTATTTGTTATATTAAAATTATTTTTAAGAACTTCTGTATTTTCTATAAAATAATTATCCCATGTATCTTCTTGCATTTTTTTCACCACTCTTCTTTAGTAGTAATTTTATTTTTTCATTACTAGATAATTCATTTATCAAATCAATTTCATCTTCGTTTGAGATGTAAAAACCCTCAATTTCCATACTTGCCTTTGCACCTTTAACTGCTTCTTTTATTTTATTAACACTATCATCATCTATATATTTTATTTCATTCATAATACTTCTCCATAAAAATTATATACTATTTATCGGTACTTTTGTTATTTAAAGGATGACATTTTAAATATACACTCCTTAAATGTTCATTAGATACATGTGTATATATTTGAGTAGATTCTAAAGATTCATGACCAAGTAATTCTTGAACGGTTTTAATATCACAACCTTCATTAAGTAAATGAGTTGCAAAAGAATGTCTTAACATATGGGGAGATACATGCTTTTTAATAGATGCTTCTTTTACGATGTTATCTATTAATTTTTCAACTCCACGAGTAGTTATTTGTCTTCCTTTTTCATTTATAATTAAATATTCACACGTAGTATGATGTTTTTCTAAGATTTTTTTCCTACCATCATTAATAAACATATTAATTGCATCCAAACAATAATCACCAAAAGGATCTATTCGTTCTTTATTACCCTTACCTAAAATTCTTATTTCTTTGCTATAAAAATCTATGTCCGATATTTTTATATTAACAAGTTCACTTACCCTTATACCAGTTGCATATAAAACTTCTAATATAAGTCTATTTCTTTGACCTAATGGAGTATTAATATCAGGAGTATTAAAAATGATTTCTAAGTCTTCTACTCCTAAATATTTTGGAAGTCTTTTTTCTTTTTTAGGAGTTTTAACGTATTTAAAAGGATTAGTCTTAATTAATTCATTGTTAAATAAATATTTATAAAAGGAGCGGAGTGAAGAAAGCTTTCTAGCAACAGAATTTCTAGATAAATTTCTATTATATAAATCCATTAAATATCCCTTTATAAAATCATAATCAACGTCTAAATAATTAATACCTTCTTTTTTCAAATAAACCTTAAATTCATTTATATCTATCTCATAATTTTTTATTGTATTAGATGAATATTTTTTTTCATTAGTAAGATAACATAAGAATTCATTAATATGTTTTTCCATTAGTTAATGCCTCTATACCTTGGATCATTAGGCTTTTTAGGTCCTAAAAAATCATCTTCTTCATCTTCCTCTATATAATCATCTAATATACTAAAGCCCTCATCATCAACGTATCTTTTCATATACTCAATATAATAAGGATTATTTTCTAAACCTATTTTTGAATTTGAATTTGTTTTTGTTTTTTCTTCTTTTGTTACAATATCCTCAGTATTCTTAATAGCATTATTTTTTGAATAATACTCTCTTTGAGTATCTAATAACTTTTTCATGTTAGATATTGCAGAATTTATATAAAATACTCTATTATTTTGCCTTGCATCAAGTTCTTTTTCTTCTACAAGCCACGTTTTAACACCTTTAATATCATCTATCTTCTTTTTATATTCTTTTAATAATAACAAAAATTTTCTTTTTAATAAATAATCTTTAGATACATACTTTGCAATTAATTCTAAATTAAAACTCTTTGTACATATTGATTTAAATCTTGTAGAAAACAAATCATATTTTTCTACTTTTTTATCTATCTCGTAACTCATTTTAGATTCTTTATCAAATAGCATATCATATATTATATTAAAAAATTCTTTTTTTATTTTTGTTATTTCATCATCACTATTATAATTATTTTCTTCTATTTTCATATCGTTTAAAGCATTAAAAATATCTTCAGTATTTGCATAAACAATATCAGCATCTTGTTTATATAATATTGGTAAATCAGTTCTACCCTTTCTTATGTTATTACATGATTTTCTTATAAAAAAATTATATTCTGAACTATATTTAACGTCAAAGTTTGCGTTAATAAAATTTAAAACAAATGGTGGTAATAATTTATATAAATCCTTACCTGAATAACAATGTTTATAGCTAGTATACATATCAATATACTTTAATGTAGACTCATAAATAGGATATATTTCCTCCTTACCATCATAATTTTTTTCCTTAAAACACAATACGTATCTATCTTTCATATTTACACTTCCAATCATATAATTATCATACCATTAATTACTTTTTTTAGTCAAATAAAAAGATGCTTTTGCACCTTAATCATATTCTTTATTATATCTTTCAATAAAATTATTAAAATTTAAATTCATGTTATCAAAAATTTCTTCGATATTAATATCAACATTTTTTCTATCTTTTAATTTTTCATAGGAAACTAATCTATCATTAGTATCTAAATCACTAAATAATTTTTTAAACATAAAAGTTAAGTTTCTTCTGGTTTCAATAGTTTGAGATATTTTTTTACTTAATACCCTAATGTTTCCTTCCTCGGTTGCAATTGATGCAATAATAGTATTATCATTATCTAAATTAGGTAAATTTTTCTTAACATAATAATCATCAATCATACATAATATTTTTTTATCCTTTACATATTCTTCATACAAAGACTTAAAAAAACAATATTTTTTACCATAAATAGAATTAGAATTAGTTTTCATTAAGGCTTTTTGAAAATCAATATAACTCATTTTCTGATTAATAATTAATTTTTCAAGTTCTTTTGGCGTAACATATAAAACATCTATATCATCATTAAAAATAACCTCCATTATTGGGTTAAAATCATCATCAGTTATAAAAAAATTATTTTCTAATTTACCATTTACATCATTACATAAATTATCTTTAATATAATTTTTCATTTCTATAGGAAGTGATTCAAATAAATCATTATAATCTTTATAATTACTAGTATATATATCCATTTTTCTAAGTGATAGTGATACTATTGGCAATTCATATTCATGTCCATACTTATTAGTTCCTTTAAAATACAAAGTATATTTTTTATTAGCCATGATACCCCTCCTTTATTCTAGACTTATAATAACATTTTTAATAAAGTAAAGTCAATTTAAAAAAACTTATAATTATATAAGCTTATTTTTTTTAAACACAAAAAGTTTATTAGTAACATAATTATACATAAACATAATAAGAGAACCAAGTACCTTGGCAGCCATATTACCAATCCCAAATTTATTAATTAAAATAGATAATACAAGTGAATCTAAAGGAAATCCTATTATTCTTACGATTATAAATGCTGTTAATTGTTTTAACTTATCACGCTTTCTAATTGGTCTTGATTTAAATACACGTTGATCTAAAATAAATAAAACTGTAAAAGAAATAGTATATGATAGGAAATTAGCTAATAAATAATTTCCTTTTGTTATTAAATCAACAACGAAGAAAACTAAATACAAAATACCAGTACAAATAGTTGATACTAAACAATATTTTATAAATTCTTCATTTTTATCATAAAATTTTTCTAATTTTGATTTTTTTCTAAATATCTTTTTAAATAAGTTTTTTTCTTTCTTCTTAAATAATTGCATAATACTTCCCTTCAAACCAAAAAGCATTATAACACAAAAAAAGAAAAAGAGAAAATTTATTTTTTATCAACAAGCTCATAGCAAGTCCACATTCTAATTATATAAATTTCTTTTTTTTCTTCATTTACCATATATACAAGTCTGTGTTGTCTACTTATGCGTCTAGAGTACATTTTATATTTTAAGTTAAGTTTTTCATATGATGGAGGATAACAAAATGGATTTTCTTCTATCTTGTGTAATAAATTATTAACAATCTTAATTAATTTACTTTTTTCTATTAGTTTTTTATCTTTCAATGCTAATTTTGAAAATTTAATTTTATACATTATTCTTCCCAATCTTTAGAATCATATTCCTTTGCATTATCCCAATCAGTTTCTTCATATGATTTTATTAAGCTTTCTACGTAACCTGGAATGCTATATAAGTTTAATATCTCTTGTATACTATCCCAATCTCTTTCAGATAAAATAACAGCGTTATCACCTTTTGTATTGACTATTTTAACTGGATTATATGAAACATTAACATCACTTACTATTCCATATAAATTGGCTCTTGCATCAGTAATTTTATATTCTTTCATATTATCACCAACCTTTAATTTCATTATAGCGTACTTTATAGCGTACGTCAATATATAATATAAAAAGAAGCTTTATCTAGCTTCTACAATTAGTTTAATAGCCGTTCTTTCTTCACCTTCAATTACTATGTCAGTAAATGCCGGTATACATACTAGGTTTTTACCAGATGGTGCTACAAATCCTCTAGCTATCGCAATAGCTTTAATGGCTTGATTAAGCGCCCCAGCACCTATCGCTTGTATTTCTACTGATCCTTTTTCTCTAAATACGTTAGCAAGTGCTCCTGCAACGCTACTTGGATTTGACTTTGATGAAACTTTAAGTGTTTCCATGTTTATTTCCTCCTTAATATATTAGTCATTATAAATATATTAAAAAAGGAGAATAAATATTCTCAATAATTGAACATCAATTTCTTTTTTCATTACTAATAAGTTTTGCATGAAGTACAACTCTTTTATTTTTATCATAACAACTTGATAAAGTTAATATTTTATCATTTGTATTAACATCAACATTGTAATTATATACGCTTCTTTGCTTAATTTTATATATGAAATTACTAAATTCATTATCATTTGAAAAGTTCGTTGTAATATAATAACTTTCAGGTTCTATAGTGTATGTTGAGAAAACTTCCCATAACTGATTATTATTAAGTGTAGATATTTTAATAATGTGATTTTTCTTATTGTTATACCAACTACTTTTAACAACTCTTTTTAATGTTCCAAACATAACATTATTAACAAGTCCATGTGCATATAAAATATTATTATTACTTAAATTATCTATATCATTTCTAAAATCTAGAAAAACCCATCCTTTTTTATTATTTGATTTATCATATGAATGATATAAATAATAATCATTATCTGATGTATGAACAAAAGGATAATTAATGTTTGTACCTTCTACTTTTATCCATCCTTTTGTATCATTATTTATTTTTAAAAGTTCATTAAAATCAACTTCAATCATATTCATATTTCCATATTTTGAATATAATGTTTCTTTTTCTTTTTTTTCATTATTATTAGTAGTTGTAGTAACTTTATCTATCTTAACAGCATTATTTACTTTATTTACTAATTCATCTGTTTTTTTGTTTTCCATATACCAATTTAATAATATTACTACAAGTGTCATTATAATCATAGTAGACACAATAATTAAAGTTGTTAATAATATTCTTTCAGTAAGCACTCTTTTCTTTGCAGTACTTGATGCATTAACAATTTCTTTTACTTCTGATATATCAATTGTTTTAGTAAAATCAAGTATTTCTATTTCTTCTTCTATATCATCTATTTGTTTAACTATTTTTGTTTTATCTTCATATCTTTTTCTTAACTCTTTGGTATATATTTTTATAAATCTTTTGAACCATCTTTTATTTTTAAGCCATTTTATATCATCTTTACTTAAATATGTAGTATTAATAACATCAAGTAAATTATTTTCATCTAAGGAGAAATCATCAAATACACTATTTTTTTTCATAAGTTTTTCTCCTTTCTATTCTTTTATAATTATAATACAATATAAAAAAAATATCTAGATAACCTAGATACTTATTTTATTTTCTTTAATCTTTTTGAAGATAGAATAATTATTCCAGTAAATAATCCTATTACAAGTAACGCAATGTATATGTTCATATCAGATGTTTTAGGGTTGGATATTATAGCATTTTTATTTTTTTCTGTCGTTGAATTAATTAATTCACTATTATTTAATACTTGATCGACTTTTTTTATTATAGACACATTATTTGACTTAGTATAGCTAAAATAGCCATATGATTCACTTTCTTTTTCAAGTAATTCATTATACGATAACACAAATCCATTGCCTATTAATTCATCAATTTTTAATTTTTTATCAAGATCAGAGATTAAAATTATTGCACTATTAGGATAAAATTCTGCATTGGTAGTTTGTACATTAGAATACTTTCCACCATTCAAGGTTATTGAATTCAAACATTGTTTTTCATTTTTACATTCAATAAATAATCCATAATTTTCCCCTTTAAAAATACCACCTGTTATAATATTTTTGTTGGCACCTGCAACTCTTATGGCAGTTCTTCCGCTAAAGTTACCACCATTAATATTTGTCATAGGAACATAATTGGAATATCTATATGGATGTGATAACCATATACCACTTGAATCACCAATAAATTCTCCATCATTAATCTCAATATCTGCTGACTCATTTAGAACACCTTCTATACCAGAAAAATATCCTCCATTAATTATTGTGCTAACAACACCACCATTTGAATAAAAATGTGCTCCACTCCCACCAGAGAAATTTCCTGTACTATAACCTGGTTTAGACCAAAATTTTCCTCCATTAATTATTGTTTTTGTTTTAGCAGTAGTAAAAAGTCCTGCTGTATGATAATCAAGTCCATTACCAATGAATTCTCCATCATTAATAGTAACTATTGAGTTCGATGCTTTTACTCCATATTCACTTCCAATGACCTTTCCCCCATTTGCAATAAAAGTTGCATTATTTAAAGTTATACCTGATTCAGCTGTTGTTTCAATACTACCACCATTACTAGTACTTTCTAGGGTTAAAATAGCATTATTTGAAACACTAATACTGTAATTATTTAGTTTTTTTCCATTTAAATCTAAGGTGAAATTTTTTGTTACATTTAAAGAAATATTGTCTGAACTATTAGATATATCATTTAAAAGTTTACATTTATTTTCCTGTAAAAGACAGCTATTTAATTCATTATATGATGAAACACCTAGTGCTTTAACATTTATTATTCCAATATACAACGTACTAAATAAAATCATTATAATTAATAATAGTTTTTTTTTCATATTTAACTCCTTTTTACTTCCTACTATAATAATATTATAAATACTACAATACGACAATAGTTGATCTAATGATTATACACTATATTTACATAATTATATTTTTGTAAACTCTTTATGAATAATTAACATTTTATCTATTTCTAAAACACCCATTATATGTAATGGGTGTTTTAGAATGTTAAACCGATTTAAATTATATATATAAATATCCATAAAACCTTAAAATATAAGGCTTTTCACCACTAGCTACTTGACCCCTCCTAATAACTGTGTTTAAGGAGTGACGTGACCTCTTATTATCGCAATAGCTTTAATGGCTTGATTAAGCGCCCTAGCACCTATCGCTTGTATTTCTACTGATCCTTTTTCTCTAAATACGTTAGCAAGTGCTCCTGCAACGCTACTTGGATTTGACTTTGATGAAACTTTAAGTGTTTCCATGTTTATTTCCTCCTTAATATATTAGTCATTATAAATATATTAAAAAAAAGAGAAAATATTCTCTTTACTGATTAAACATATCTATAACCTCAGATAAATGAGTTATTTCAGGATAATCACTACCTTCTAATTCTTTAACAAACTTAATACCAATTCCTAGTTTTTTCTGCCATTCTTTTATGTTGCCTGAATAATCATCAATTAGTATTGCCGCTGATGGATTTACTACTTCTGTTTTAGGAATTTCTTTAGGTACCGAAACAACCGTAACTTGCGGTAAATTCTTATGTAAATATTTTATTTTAGCTATCATTTCATTAGTAGAATTTACGTGCGTTAATATATAAACATTAAATTTTTTTGAAGCACAAATTTTTTTAATTTCATTAATACTATCATTTATTTGCTCTGTTTCATCTATTAATTTTTTCCAATCAGTATTTCTAAAAAATTCCATTACCTTTTCTTGATCTTTAATATCAATATTTTCTTTTTTTAACTCGTCATATGATTTAGTCATAGTATCTAATATAACACCATCAAAGTCTATGTATAATTGTTTCATTTTCTAACTCCTTCCATTCTGGTAATATTTGATAAGTCATTTTTTCTTTAGTTGTCGGATGAATAAATTCTAGTTTATAAGCATAAAGCATTATTTGTTTTTTATTCTCTTTACCATATAATTGATCACCAACTAATGGATAACCAATATTACTAAACTGAACCCTTATCTGATGATGACGACCTGTTATTAAGTTTATTTTTACTATCGTTTTATCGTCATTATAACCAATAACTTCATAATTTAATTCTGATAATTTAGCTTTTAAATGAGATTTATCAACCACCATACTTTTCTTTAATTTTTCATCTTTGTATAAATAATTAACTAATTTATCATTTTTATTTTTTAATGTACCATCTAAAACTGCTAAATATGTTTTTTTAAATTCATGATTTTTAATTTGTTCATTTAATCTTTTGGCAGCTTTAGAAGTTTTTGCAAAAACCATTATTCCACCAACTGGTCTATCAAGTCTATGAACAAGACCAACGTATACATTACCAGGTTTATTATACCTTTCTTTTATGTATTTTTTAACCATACTAAGTAAATCAATATCACCAGTTATATCACTTTGAGATAGTATATTAGGCTTTTTTTCTACTACTATAATATGGTTGTCTTCATATAAAACATTTAAATTATTCATCTTCCCATAATCCATAAATACCACATGGTAAAATAAGCTTACTATCAGTCATTGGAAGTCCTACTTCACCACTTGATACTTTTCCTTTATGTTTTTTATTAATGGTCATATATAAAATATTCTCTAACACTTTTGAAGACATACCAGTAGTATAAGAATTTATTAAAAAGAATAACGGATTATCACTTAATACTTCCTCACATAACTTTATTAGTGGATATAAATTTTCTTCTATGTTCCATACTTCTCCGTTTGCTCCTCTTCCAAATGATGGGGGATCCATAACGATTGCGTCATACTTATTTCCACGTCTTATTTCTCTTTGCACAAATTTAATTACATCATCGACAATAAATCTTACATATCTATCAGTAAGTTTAGAAGATTCTATATTTTCTTTAGCCCATGCTACCATACCTTTAGAAGAATCAACGTGAACCACGTCTGCTCCAGCATAAGCACATGCTACCGTTGCACCACCAGTATACGCAAATAAGTTTAGTACTTTTATCTTTCGATTACTATTTTTTATTTTATCAATCATAAAATCCCAGTTAACCGCTTGTTCTGGAAATAAACCAGTATGTTTAAAACCCATTTGTTTAATATTAAAAGTTAAATCTTTATATTTTATTTGCCAAGATTCTGGTACATCAGTTATATTTTCCCAGTGTCCTCCACCTTTCTTACTTCTATAATACTTAGCATCAGTTTCTTTCCATTTATACGGAAAAGTTTTATCTTTCCATACTATTTGTGGATCTGGTCTATCTAAAATATAACGTCCCCATCTTTCTAGTTTAGTTCCATCTGCCATATCAAGTATTTCATAATC
>CALZLL010000004.1 GCA_945788325.1 uncultured Clostridium sp. | reverse complement strand
AAATTTTATTAAAAAAATACAATAATATACTAAATACACAAAAAGAGATATTGCCTATTAATAAGCAATATCTTTTAATCTTTACTCTTACCAAATAAGTTTAGTAATTGTAAGAATATGTTAATGAAGTCTAAATATAAATCAAGTGCTCCATATATAGCTATTTTACCTAGTTCTTTTTCATCACTAGCATAATAGTTATACATAGCTTTTAAAGCTTGCATATCCCAAGCAGTTAAACCTAGGAAGACAACTATTGATATTATGGAAATTATAATACCAAAAGTTCCATTGTGGGCAAATATGTTTATAACTGACATAATTATTATTGCTAAAAGAGCAAATAAAAGTATTTTTCCAAAAGAAGATAAATCAGTTTTTGTAATGTATCCATAAACTGCTAATAATCCAAACATTAACGCAGAAGATAAAAATACCATTCCAATACTTTGTATTTTATAAACTAAAAATATTGAAGATAAAGTAAGCCCACTTATAGCAGCATACGTTACAAATAAAACTTTTGCAATGCCAGGGGAAACCTTCTTTCTAAGCGCTGAAAAAGCTATTACAACAATTAATTCTGTTATTAGGATCCATCCATATGAACCATATACAAACTTTATCATGCTAGGTGTAATAGAAGTGTAATAAGCAACACCGCCTGATATTAACAATCCAATAAACATCCATAAATAAACTTTAGAGAAAAATTTAGACATTCCGTTATTATTATCTATAACCATATAATACCTCCATATTTACATTATATCATCTATTTATTAAAAAATTATTAAAATTATAAAAAAACAAAGATTATTAACTTCTTTGCTTTTCTTTATTAAATTCTAATCTTAATTTATCTGAAACAGTTACTATAAATTCACTATTGGTAGGTTTTGCTCTATCATAATCCACACTATGGCCAAATATTTCTTCCATAAGATCTATATCTCCTCTATTCCAGCTTACTTCTATTGCATGTCTTATTGCTCTTTCAACCCTTGATACCGTAGTATCAAACCTTTTAGCTATTTCTGGATATAATTCTTTTGTTATTGCACCTACTATATCAGGTTTTTCATACATTAAAATTACACCTTCTCTTATGTATTGATATCCTTTTATATGTGATGGAACTCCTAGTCCATGTAATAGTTTAGTTACAGATATTTCTAAATTATTATGATATAAATTTATTTTTGAATTTTCATCCGGTTTAAAACTTACTGCATCCAATATTTTATTTTCTAAATCAACCATATCAAATGGTTTTAAAACAAAATGTTTAGGATTAAATTTTGAAACCCTTGCAATGGTTTCATCAGCATTAAAAGATGTTCCAATAACAACTGGTTTTTCAATTTTCTTTTTACTCATTTGTTCTAATACGTATATTCCATCTTTCTTTGGCATTATTAAATCAAGCAATAAAACATCAAACGCATCAGCATTATTTTCAATAACATTAATCGCATCCTCGCCATTATACGATTCTAAAACAATATTTATCTTCTTATGATCTTCAAAATATTCTTTTAGCATCCCTACCAAACTTTCATTATCATCTACTACCATTACTCTTACTTCTTTTTCATTTTCTACTTCTTTTTTATCTTTCATCTTCATTTCCTCCTCATTAACTATTAGGTATTATATTTCAATTATTTCGATTAAATTATCAAATATTGTCGAATAAAAAAAGAATGTAGTTACTACATTCTAAATTACGTTTTTTATGCTGCTTTATCCAATTCATCAATTGGATTTTTAAAGTGATTATCCCTTTTAATAAGCGAAGTACCTTTTTCTTGCCCAGTATCAGAATAATTATTACCATTAATAGCTTTTTCCATATCTTCCATTGATAAGCTTTGTTTTTGCTTATATAACTCATCAATAATAGCACTATAGTAATCTAATTCTTCACTAACCATTGGGTCATTAACTTCCCTTTTTGCAGACTCTATAATCTCGTCTTTTTCTTTTTTCGTTATTCCATTATTTATAACTGCTTTAACAGACAAAGAAAGACGCACGTTCATATATGAATCGATCATTTTCTCTATAAGTGTTATGATTTCTGCATGACTTAAATTTTCAGCCGACTTACGTTCACTTACTTTCTTTGGAAATTCAATAATTTTATTTTCCAATCAAACATCTTCCCCTTTCTATTATTACAATTTTAGAATAACATAATTATAAACCAAAAATAAAGGATAAAATGTCAAATTTTATCCTTGTTTACACTATTTTATACATTTTACTATCTCATTTAGTTCATCTTCATCAACACTAGAACTTCCTAAAAGGTACCCATCAATCCTATCACTTATTATGGAACTAATATTTTTAGACGTAACACTTCCTCCATAAATTAATTTATAAGATGTTATACCAATTTCCTCTAATAGTTTAGTTATATAACCGAACGCATCTTCTATTTCATTTAATTTCATGGTATCTTTACCGCCTATTACCCATGCTGGTTCATAAGCTATTATTATTTCTTGATTATCTTCTAGCTTTATATTTGATAAAGCTTTAAATAATTGAGTTTTTATTATTTTGCTCGTTCTTCTTAACTCTCTGTCTAGTTTTGTTTCACCAATACATATAATTGGCGTAATGCTATTCCTTAATGCTGCTTTAACCTTTAAGTTAATTACCTCGTCAGTATCATACCCACGTCTTTCAAAATGTCCTATTAACGAATATTTTATACCTCTAAGTGATAAATCATAGGCAGAAACTTCACCAGTAAAAGGTCCTTTATCTTCATAAAAGCAATTTTGACTTCCTAATTCGTATCCATTAAAAGCATCAAAGTTTAAATAACTTGGGCAAATTATTAGATTCGTATTAGAAAAATTAATTTCATCTATTTTTTTTCTTAAATCTTTAGCTTCATCATAAGTTAAAAACATTTTTTGATTACAAACTAATATTTTTTTCACTTCTTATCACCACTTTTTTCTAATATATGTTTAACACCATGAAAGGCTTTTTTAAACACGTTAGTATCTTTATTAATTACTTTTTTATATATCTTTAAAACGTTTTTAGCATACATATCAGAACTATATAAATTAGATTTTTTTCTAGCAGCTACTTTTATTTCATTATAGAACTCTTTATCTTTATATAATTTATTTATACATTCTACATATTCTTTTTCATTTTTAAATAGTAATCCATCCTTACCATTATTAATAACTAATTCAAAACTTTCATCCTTTATTGCAACAACTGGTTTTGAAGCCGCCATAGCTTCTAAAACAGTTAATCCTTGTGTTTCACTAGTAGATGCAGTAACAAAAACATCACAAGCAGCATAATATTTAGGAACGTCTTCCCAAGGAACTTTTCCTACGAAAACAATTTTATCATCCAGTTTATTTTTATTAGTTAACTCAATTAAGTCTTTAATATCTGGTCCATCACCCACGATGTACATTTTACAAAAACGAACCTTTTTTAAAACGTTTTTAAAGTTTTCTATTAAGAATTCTATATTTTTTTCTTTAGCGATTCTTCCAACGTATAAAATATTAAAATTTCTAGGTTTAATTCCAAGTTCTTTTTTTAATTCTAAAACTTCATCTTTATTAATATTTTCATTATAAAACCTAGATACATCTATTCCTGTTGGAATAACATGAACGTCTCTTTTAACTTTATATTTTTCTTTAAATAAAATTTTTGTCTTTTCGGTAGGTACAATTAATTCATCAATCGTTTTATCACATAAAAACAAAGTTAAGTATTCAACTAATTTTTTTGAAGCACTATCAAAGTATCCTTTAGTAATATAATATATATATTCTTCATACATAGTGTGATAAGTATGAACAAGCGGTATGTTAAATTGTTTTGAAACAAGTCTTGCAAACGTACCAATACTAAATTCAGTATGAGTATGAATTATATCTAAATTCCATTTTTTAATTATTTTTAAAGCCCTTAAAGGATAAATACCAGATTGTCTAAAATTCATTATACCAACCGGAAAGCTTGGAATTTTAAGAACGTTATCTTCTTTTTTATAAGAAAAAGACTCATCATTAACAGTTACTACAAAAACTTCATGCCCAAGTTTTTCTAAACCTTGTTTTAACATTAAAACACTAGTTGACACACCATTTATAAATGGTGGATAAGTATCAGTAAATAACCCTATCCTCATCTTTCTTCACCTCTTTTTTTAATAACAACGCAACAAATCCAAATATCATTGGTATAAAGTACGTAATAAGTCTCCAAATTAGCATAGCACCTGTTAATTGTGCCCCAGATGAATAAATTCCAAAAAATTGTAGAAAGCTATATTCTATGCCACCAGTTGCACCTGGAATTGGAATAAAATTACCTATTAGCATTACAAATGCCACTGAGACGATAGATGCTAATAAGCTAACTGAAGTTGCACCAAATGACTTGAACACAACAAATGGAATTGAATAAAGTATTAATAAATGAATTACATTATAAAATATTCCTTTAAATACGGATGCTTTATCATTTTTAATATCTGTTCCTGTTTCATAAAAATGTCTTAAACTTTGTTTTACTTTTTCTTCTTTTAAGCCTAATTTTCTAATAAGTTTAAATTTAAATATAAAATTAACAAACTTATTAGCTAACTTAAATCCTGTTTTTTTAGCTAGTGCTATTAATAAAAGAATAGCCATTACTATAACATTTATAATAAAACCTAAAAATATAAGTCCATTTAAATAAACGTTTTTAGAAAAACCATCAAGTTTTACATTTAGTAAAAGAGCTAAAACACCAACTAGTATTAAAGCACTTTGATAAGCTATAAAATCCTTGATCATCGCATTAGTTGAATCTGATATTCTTACCTTATCCTTTTTAAGTAAATATATTTGAAATGGTTGACCACCTGATTGAAAAGGAGTAATACCATTTAAAAATTGTCCTATTAAAGTTAATGCATAAGTTTTTTTTATAGAATATTTTTTATATTTATTTAAGAAAACATTAAGTGAAGCTGATTTAAAAACTAAAGATAATAATAAAAGTAATATTGCAATAATAAGTAAAAAAACATTAGCACTTTTTAATTGGTTAATAATACCATTAAAATCATCTTTAAGCGCAAAATAAAGTACTAAAACCATTGTGATAAATAAAATGGTAATATTAATTTTTTTGTTTTTCATAATTACTACTTTTCTCTTCTATTACTGCTATAGCTGGTAATATCTTTCCTTCTATAAATTCCATTGATGCTCCACCACCTGTTGATACATGTGAAAAAGAGTTTTTATATCCGAATCTTATAACGGCCGCTGCTGAGTCTCCGCCACCAACAACTACGTTAGCATCTGATTGTTTTAATACTTCACACATTTTTTTTGTTCCATATTCAAAATTTTTGAATTCAGAAACTCCTACTGGACCATTCCAAAAAACAGTCTTAGCTTTTAATATGTACTTTGAAAATAACTTTATTGTTTCTGGCCCTATATCTAAAATCATCTCTCCATCTTCTACATTATCCAATTTATAATAATTAACTTTTAATCCATCACTATATGAAGATGATGAATAACCATCTAGTGGTAAAATTATTTTTTCATCATACTTCTTAAGTAATTCTTTTGCATGCGATACACTTTCTTCGTCATAAACTGATTTTTTTAAGTCATATCCTTTAGCTACTAAAAAAGTATTAGCTATTCCACCACCAAGTAATATATAATCAGCTTTTTTTATTAGTTTATCAATAATTTTTATTTTATCATGCATTTTAGCTCCACCCGCTATAACAACATATGGTCTTTTTGGTTCGTTTAATACATCACCTAACATTTTTAATTCTTTTTCAATTAAAAAACCTATTCCAGAAGGAATATTAGATGCTATTCCTACGTTTGAAGCATGGGTTCTATGAGCAGTACCAAAAGCATCATTGATAAATATGTCCCCTAGGCTTGCCCAATACTTACCTAATTTTTCATCATTATTACTTTCTTTTTTGTTAGGAACATCTTCATACCTGGTATTTTCAAGCATAACTATATCTTTTGGTTTCATATTTTTAACAAAGTTTTCGATAACACTTCCCCGTGTTTCATTAATGAAATTAACTTTCACACCAAGCAATTCAGATAATCTTTTAGAAACAGGTAATAAAGTATTATCTTTTTTATCATTATCAGTTTTAACCCTTCCTAAATGAGAAAGTAATATTATTTTAGCATTATTATCTAATGCATAATTTATTGTTTTTAAACTTTCTTTTATTCTATTATCATCAAGTATTACTCCATCTTTTATTGGAACGTTAAAATCACATCTTATTATTACTCTCTTATTATTCAAATCAAAATCTTTTATTGTCTTTTTCATGAGATATCCTCCAATTTGATTATAACATATATAAATTAAAATGCGGTAAGAAAAAAAGTACTAAAATAGCACTTTTATAAGTAATTAATTAACGGTAACAATTGCAGAAGCTTTCTTGCCATTAGAACTAGTTGCTGTTATCGTTGCACTTCCTTTCGATTTAGCTGTTATGTTCCCATTTTGTACATCTGCAACTGAAGGATTAGAACTACTCCATGAAACACTTTTATTAGTAGCATTAGACGGGCTAAAATAAACCGTTAAAGTTTTACTTTGTCCAACTGATAAGCTAACATTGTTTTGAGATAGTGTTATTCCTTGAACTGCAACACTAGTACTTTTAACCCTTACGGTCCTAGTTTTTGAATTACTATTTCCATAAGCGTCAGTAACATAATAATTAATGGTATATGTTCCTGGATTATTAATGTTTACTGAACCACTTACATTTACTCTTGAAGTAATATCATTTCCTAATGCATCAACAGCTGAATACCCTGGATCAGAATACCTAGTCCCCTGATTTATTTCAATTATTGTACTTCCTTTTAATGTTATTGTTGGTGGGGTTGTAATTCTTCTAGTTGTAGTTACTACGTTTTGTCTTTTAGTAGTTGTAACTTTTGACTTAGTAGTAGTTTTTTTAGTAGTTACTTGCGTAGTCGTAGTTGGCGCTGAAACAACAGTTACTTTTCTTGAGGATTCAGCTTTATTACCAGCTTTATCGCTTACTGAATAAACAACTAAATAAACTCCAACTTTACTTGTATCAACTTTATTTTCTACTTTTATGCTTGCAGTTATATCACCATCAACATTATCCATTGCTTTAGCACCTTCATCATTATAACCACTACCTTGGTTTATTGTTATTTCTTTTTCACCGATTATGGTTATAACTGGTTTTTCAGTGTCCTTCTTAGTAGTTGGTTTCTTTGTTGTTGCAGCTGAATCATTAGTTACATATCCTTCCGTCTGATACATATCCGAACATGAAATATAAGCATCATAACTTTCTGTTTCATTTTTTACCGCTATTACATATCCATTACAAATTTTAGCAACTTTTGTTTTTGATGAATCTATTGAACCTCCGTTTTCAACCAACAACTTCTTTAAGTCTATCTTCACTTCTTCTTCCGTTAATTCAATGTTGTTTTGTGATAAATAAATAGGTGCTTCTTGTTCCATTCTAGATTCTAATTTTATAAAATCCGAAGTTTCATATTCTGGTTTTTTACTATTTATTACACTAACTATTACAACGATGATAATTATTATAACAACTAAAATAATAGCTGCTAAAATTACCATTCCACGAGTAATTTGAAATTTCTTTTTTTCATCATTTTCATACTCTTGAGAATATTCCTTATCATCCATACTAGTCACCACCTATCTTATTGATTATATTATAACATTTTTAAATAAAAAAAAACACTAATTTTTTTTAGTGTTTACTTTGCTTGCAAAATACTTAGCAGTTCTAACCATCTGAGCCGAATAACTCATCTCATTATCATACCAAGCAACAACCTTAACTAATTGTTTTCCGTCTACTTCAACAATGTTAGTTAAAAGTCCATCTACTAAAGCTCCACAACGCATTCCTATTATATCACTTGATACAATGGGATCTTCTGTGTATTTAATTGTTTCATTTTCATTATTTTTAAATAATTCATTTATTTCTTCTATAGTAACTTTACGTTTTAATTCTAAGGTTAAATCTACTACCGAACCAGTAGTAACAGGAACGCGCATTGCAGTTCCATCTAATTTTCCCTTTAATTCAGGAATAACAAGACCTATTGCACTAGCAGCACCAGTTGATGATGGAACAATGTTTGCAGCAGCAGCACGACCCCTTCTAGCCATATGACCCTTCTTATGAGCTACGTCTAAAGTGGCTTGATCGTTAGTGTACGCATGAACCGTCGTCATAAATCCTTTTTCAACACCATAATTATCACATAATAATTTCATTACAGGTGCTAAACAATTAGTTGTACAACTAGCAGCACTAATTACTTTTTCTTCGCCAGTTAATGTTTCATGATTTACGTTATAAACAATTGTTTTTAAATCACCTTTAGCAGGCGCTGAAATAATAACCTTTTTAGCACCAGCATCTATGTGTGCCATTGCCTTTTCTTGACTAGTAAAAAATCCAGTACATTCAAACACAACATCAATTCCTAAGTCCTTCCATGGTAAATTAATAGGATCAGGTTCAGCATAGATTCTTATTTTATCTTTGTTTATTATAATGTTTTCATCATCATTAGTTATTTCATCAGTTCTATACCTTCTATGTGAAGTATCATACTTAAGTAAGTAAGCAAGTTGGGCAGCATCAGTTAAGTCATTTATAGCAACAACATCAAAAGATGGATCTTCTTGCATAATTCTAAATACTAATCTTCCTATTCTTCCAAAACCATTAATTGCAACTTTAATTGCCATTTTATCATCCTCCTATGAATATATTGTACCATTTATAAATCTTTAAAACAACTTCCACCAATAAATTCTCTAATTATTGAATCATTTGGTACATCATCACTTGGAATTCCAAGAATTACCCTAAACATGTTAATTAATCTTATTGCGTCATCATAATTTGGATCATCTTCTGCCACTGAAAACAAAAGTGGTTCTGCATAAGTTTTTAAAACACCTAGTTCATACATTAATGACGTATTAAAAATTTCGTCAGCTTCGTTAGAATATGGAACAATCATTTCTTCTTCTATTTCTCTTACCTTTTTCCACATTTTAAGCGTTTGAGAGGCAGATGCACCACGTGTTCTATTATCTCTTACAATTCTTCTTAAAAGTCTATTATCAGTCATTTTAAATAAGTTATGATTATCTATTGAAATTGGGGTTAAAGGACATATATACAGTTTAAATTTATTCTTGCTTGGAATCATCTCTGTTAACTTCTCATTAAAAGCATGAATACCTTCTATTATTAAAATACTATTATCCTTCATTTTTATTTTATTTTTATCATTAAACTCTTGTTTACCCTCAATAAAATTATACTTTGGTAAAACTACTTCTTTACCATCTAATAATTCAGAAATTTTTTTATTAAACTGATTAGTATCAAAAGCTTCTATTCTTTCTATTTCAGGTTTACCATTTTTATCAAGTACCCTATCTTTCATGTCAGTATAAAAATCATCAACTGAAATTGGAATTGGTTCAAAACCTTTGCTTCTCATAAACAAAGATAACTTTTTTGAAGTCGTTGTCTTACCAGATGAAGAAGGGCCAGTTATTAACACTATTTTTAAGTCTTTATTCTTAGTTATTTTATCAACTATTTCAAACATTCTATTGTTTTGAATAACCTCAGTCATTCTTATTATGTCACCATACTTTCCAGTTGATATAGTATTATTAAGATCAACTGAAGTATTTATTTTTAAATTATTTAAATAAATATCATTTCTTTCGATTGCTCTTATTAATTTTTCGTTTTTTTCAAATTTTAATTTTTCTTCTGATAAAAATACATATGGTGGTAATAATATTACTTTATTTTCTTTTAGATACTTAACGTTAAACTTAGTTAAATAGCTTGTATTACATGGTAAAACACCATAAAAATAATCTAAGGTATCATCTAATTTGTAAAGACTTATACTAGAATTACTAATAAATCTTAACGATTCAGCTTTATCGGGTTGATTCACCTTAGTAAAATAGTCTATTGCATCGAGTCTTGATACCGTTATTTTAGTTATTGGCAACTTTTCTTCGACTAAATCACGCATTTTTAACTTTATCTTTTCAACGGTAACTTCAGATATAAGATTATTAGTTAAAATTTCGCAATATACTCCATCTCCTACAAGATGCATTATTTTAACGTCACAATTTAAAACATCCTTAACTGCCTTTATAAATAAAAAATATAAACCTCTTACGTATGTTCTATTTCCAAGAGGGGTTGTTGCATCTAAAAATTCAACATTTCCACTTCTTGTCATCTTAGTTTCTAAAGATACCAATCTATTATTTACCAAAGCTGCTATTATTTCGCTTTCATAATCTTTTTTAAAATCTTTAGCTATATCAAGAAGCGTAGTACCTTTTTCATATTCATATTGTTCGTCTTTATGTTTTATTTTAATATTAGCCATACCTATCACCCTTTATTCTAATAGTATTTTACCAAAAATGAAGAAAAAAGTCACAATATTTTTATAATAAATACAAGTATACTATACATAATATTATTAGGGTGATAAAAATATGAATTTAATTCCTAGTATTATTGAAAAAAATCATGGTGTAGAAAGATCTTATGACATATATTCTAGATTATTAAAAGATAGAATTATTTTTATTAGCGGAGAAATTGATGATGATTTAGCTAACACGGTTATTGGCGAATTATTATTTTTGGATTCTAAATCAAACGACGATATAAGTATGTACATAAATAGTCCAGGAGGTAGTATTACCGCCGGAATGGCCATATATGACACGATGAACTTTATAAAAAGTAACGTTTCAACAATATGCGTAGGTATGGCTGCTTCAATGGCTTCGGTATTACTAGCTAGCGGAGAAAAAGGAAAAAGATACATCCTTCCTAATAGTGAAGTTATGATTCACCAACCATTAGGTGGTGTAAATGGTCAAGCTACCGAAATAAAAATTGTAGCGGATAGAATTCTTTATTTAAGAAATAAATTAAATAAGATATTAGCAGATAAAACAAACCAAGATATAAAAAAAATTGAAAAAGATACAGAAAGAGACCATTATCTAACCGCTAAAGAAGCATTGGAATATGGTCTTGTAGATAAGATATTATAAAAACTTCCTTACGGAAGCTTTTTTAACTTTTTCTTTTATCAACAAATGTTTTTGTACAATCAAATAAGAATAATAAAATTAATATTATAGTTACCCAAGCTGGAATTTTTTTAATTAACCCCTTAAGCAAAGGATGAATAACATAAACAAATATAACACTAGCTACTCCCCAAACCAAGGTCATTTCTAGTGATATATAATGACCTATATGAAACTTTTGATTAGAATAATCCCAAAAAACGATGCCAAATATTTTTTCAATTAAAATTCCACCTAATGCTTCTAGTGTTGATAATACTATTCCAACAACAAAAAACATTACTATCGTTTCCCAAAACCTATGCATATGAAGATTTTTAAATAAATATTCTGATACAAATAATATTGTTACTGCACCTATTCCATAAACAGGAGTCCACCAACCATATAAAAAACCACTTTTAAAACCATTACCAGTTATTAACGCAGTAATAGTTTCCATTAAATGACCTAATATAGAATAAATAAAAAAACAATTTAAATAATACATATTATCACCGATATTAGTATGCATTATAAATTGTTTTTTTATTCTATATTTTATTCCAAATTGTTCCTTCCCTAGTATCTTTTAATTCAATACCTTTTTCTAAAAGTTCTTTTCTTATTTCATCAGCTAAGATAAAATCTTTATTTTTTTTAGCTTCACTTCTAATGTTAATTTTTTCTTCAATGTATTTAATAAATTCATCATCTAAATCATTATCATCATTTTTATTTAAAAGATCTAAACTAAATACTTTATCCCATGATGATATTAATTTTAACTTTGTTGCACCAGATACATTTTCATCTTTTATAAGTTCATATAACAAAGATAAAGCATTTGATGTATTTAAATCATTAGATAAATATTCTTTAAATTTATTATCATACTTTTCATAATTTTCTTTTTCTAAGTCTCCAGTTTCTTCAATCAAAGAAATTTTATTTAATAATTTTAAATAAGCATTTTGAGCTTGATCAAGTAATTCGTAGGTAAAGTTAACTTGCTTATGATAATATGTGTTTAATATGAAATATCTAAATGAAAGGGGATTATAACCTTCTTCTTTTAATTTAGATACGGTAAGAATATGTCCAAGACTTTTGCTCATCTTAATATTATTAGTTAAAAGCCATGACAAATGTATCCAACAATTACACCATTTATGTCCTAAGTATGCTTCGCTTTGTGCTATTTCATTTGTGTGATGTGGAAAAACAGCATCTTCTGCGCCAAAATGTAAGTCTAGATACTCACCTAAGTATTTTATTGATATACCAGAGCATTCAATATGCCATCCAGGAAAACCTCTTCCAAAAGGACTATCCCATTGTAATTCTTGATTCCCAAACTTTGAATTAGTAAACCAAAGAACAAAGTCTGCCGGATTTTTTTTATTAGTATCTTCTTCAACATCATTTCTACTTGCCACTATTAAATCTTCTGCATTTCTTCCAGATAGTTCATAATACTTGCTATATTTAGACGTATCAAAATATATATTTCCATTACTTTCGTATGCATATCCGTCATTTAATAATTTTGTTATTATTTTAATATACATATCTATCTCTTCAGTTGCAGGAACAACTATTTCAGGCCACTTGATATTAACTAAATCACAATCTTTTTTAAATTCATTAGTATAAAATTCTGCTATTTCTTTAGAAGATTTATGCTCACGTTCCATGGCAATAGCCATTTTATCTTCACCAGTATCACCATCACTCTTTAAGTGACCAACATCAGTTATATTCATAACTCTTTTTACTTCATAACCCAAATATTTAAATGTCTTTTCAAAAATATCTTCAGTTATATAAGTTCTTAAATTACCAATATGTTGATAGTGATATACCGTTGGACCACATGTATACATCTTTATTTTTCCTTCTTCATGTGGTATAAATTCTTCAACTTTTTTTGTAAGAGTATTATATAATTTCATACTATTCACATCCATTTCTATACATTATATTATACAATAAAAGTAAAAAGAAGCAAATAAAAAAGCGATTAAACGCTCTTTTCTGGTAATGAGTATGCCACATTAAATCCAACTTTTATTTCTTTTTTACCATCCATAATTAAATCAATTATTTCATTTTCTAAAGCTTCTAAAACTTTCGAAATAATTATAGACAACTTATTTTTATTTTTATATTTATTATACAAATTAAAAATATATTTATCAGATACTTTTATATTAAAATCTTTATATTCTTTTATTAATTCACCAACTTTACGATTTATTATCTTAATTTTATCTTCCTCATTAAGTTTTTTCATCTTTATTCGTAACGAGACATTACTTAATAATTTATCTGGTAAAGACAAATCTTCTTTACTTAAAGTATTAAACCCAACCATAGTAGAATCTGATTCTTCACAAGTAAAAATTATTATGGTATTTGAAAAATCTATTTTCTTACCAGCTGCATCTTCTATATAATTATCAGCTAAAATTTTAATAAATAAATCTTGAACTTCATAACATGCTTTATCAAAATTACTTACCATAATTGCAGAAGAAGGATTTGTTCTTACCTTTTCAAAAACATGATTCTTATTATCATATCCTAAATATCCAGCAGTAGTTCCTATAAGTTTACTAATCATATGATATTCTTTATATTCAGCCAAATCTATTTTAATGATGTTTTTTGAATCAATTATTTCATTTAAATAAGTTTTTGCAAAGAAACTTTTTCCACTACCAGAATTACCCGTTATAAGAATAGAATAACTTTTTTTCTTGTTAATGATATTTTTTCTTTTTAAAGATCGAACTACTTTTTTTACATTTGATTCTTGTCCTATTATTTTATTATTTAACTTTTCTTCCAATGAATCATAATAATCTTTATCTTCTTTAATAAAACCAATACCTTTTATATTACCTTTATTTTTTATTACGTTTAAAACATCTTCTTTATTAACGTTTTTTCTATTAGGAATTATTTTATCTATTTCTGACATAATTTTATTTTCTTCTATTTTTAAATCATATGCTCTTTTAAAATTTTTAACTGAAAGAGCGTTTATTTTTTCACTTTTTATTTTATTTAAACGATCAATTAAATTTCTTTTTTTTCTTTCATCATAACTTTCTAATATAGATGATTTAGCACATACTTCATCTAAAATATCAATTGATCTATCTGGTTCAAACCTATTAGATAAATATTTTTCTGATAAATCAACTATTTCGGTTATCAAATCATTGGATATTCTTATATTATGATATTTTTCATACAATGGTTTAATTTCGGTTAATATTTTTATTACATCATCATGTTTAGGTTCTTCCACGTTAACGATTTGAAATCTTCTTGCCAAAGCAGCATCTGGCTCAATATATTTTTTATATTCATCTTGGGTAGTAGCGCCTATTATTCTTATCATTCCTCTAGCTAGTGCTGGTTTAAGAATGTTTGATGCATCAATTGCACCTTCTGCACCACCAGCGCCTACCATGGTATGAACTTCATCAATGAACAAGATAATATCATCATTTTCCTCTAATTCTTTTATTACCGTTTTCATTTTTTCTTCAAACTCTCCGCGATATTTAGTTCCAGATACTAGTGAAAAAATATTAAGCGAAATAATTCTTTTATTTTCTAAAAAACTTGGACATTTATCACTAACCATAAGATTTGCTATACCTTCTACAATGGCAGTTTTCCCAACGCCAGCAGGACCAATTAATATTGGATTATTCTTCTTTCTTCTAAGTAAAATTTCTATTGTTTTATTTATTTCATTATCTCTTCCTATTACTGGATCTAATTTATTTTCCTTAGCAAGCTTTGTTAAATTAGTACCAATATCCTCTAAAAGTAATTTTTTCTTTTTGAATTTTCTATTTATGTTTTTATTTTTTAAATCACCATATAATTTATCAACGTTAACCTTTAAACTTTTTAAAATACTATATGCTATTCCATCTTCTTCATCCAAAATAGAGATAATTACTATTTCTGGATTAACTATCTTATTATTTTCTTCTCTTGCTTCTATTACCGCATTTTCCAAAACCCTTTTTAAAAGAGGAGTATATAAAATAAAATCGCTTTTTTTACTTCCTACTCCTACTAAACTTATTAATTTATCTTTAAATTTTTTATAAGTGACCTTGTGTTTTTTTAAAATGTCAGTTAATTTACTTTCTTTTAATACAGATAAAAAAAGATGTTCACTACCAACATATGGATGTTTAAGTTCTTCTCTTTCTTTTTCTGCTTGTTTTAATAAATGTCTTGTTTCTTCATTAAAATTAACAAACATAAAAATCCCCTTTCTTTAATATCTTATGTTTGTTATGTGGTTAATATTTGGTTTTAATACAAAAAAAGAGACATTTATTTGTCTCTTTTTATACCAATGCAAATACTATTATAGCTGCTATAATTAATACTATAAGCATTGCTAATAGTACTTTCCAAATGTACTTAAACCATTTACCATATGGTATATCTAAGTAGTATAATCCTATTATTAACCCTACTGAAGTTGGTGCTATTAGCATCATTAAGTAATACATACCTTGCATTATTAATGCTACTACTCCATATAAGTCAGCATTTGATACAGCTGAAGTAAATACTACAGATAATGTTGCTATAAAGTAATAGAAATCACCAGTTAATACACTACCAACTATTGAAGCTAAACTAACTGTTGCAATGTTAAATCCTTTTGCCAAAGACATTATCCAATTAGTAATTGTTATATTAACACCAGATGTTACCATCATTACTAATACTATGCTTATTAACATAGCAGTAATTGCAACAGGTAAAATCTTTTTAATACCATCAGTTGTTGTTGCAATAAAATCGTTAAATTTAATTTTTGAACATAATGCTATTACAGTAGTTAATATGAACAAGAATATTGCAACATCAGTCATTGTCCATGTTCCAAATGCACCTATTACACCAGATGATGAACCAGTTGATGCATCAGTTACTACTGGTTGACCTATAATGTTACCAAATATTGCATAATCACCTATTTTAATATTTGATAACCATGTATTAAAATCAGTAAACACCTTACAATTTGTAAATAATGATTCCCAAGGTATTACAGCACCTATTAAGAATAATACAAAAATTACTAAACTAGTTCCAAATAAAACGTTAGTTCTTCTTGTACTCGTTACTGAAATTTTACCATCTTTATCAGCTTTTTCAGTTAATACAGTAATAAATTCTGCTACTGATAATATTGCTGGTATTAAAGTCCAACAAAATACTAAACTTAAAATACCTGATTTAATCTTACCAGCATAAAATTTATTTATACCAATACTACCAAGTAAAATAGTAAGGATAGCATATACTATTTTGTTAACTCTTTTGTTAGAAGTTTTCATTATTTAGCCACCTTCTTTCCTTTAGTAGCTTTTTTTGCTGTCTTTTTAGCTACTGGTTTTTTAGCAGCTTTTTTAGTTGTAGACTTACTTGTAGAAGTTTTTTCAGCTGTTACAACTTTATCAATTTTTTCTTCTTTTTTTGTTACTCGTTTAGTTTCTTTTACTTTTTCTTTTCTTGGTGCAACAAAGAAAATTAAGATTGCTAATAAAATAACAAGTAAAATAATTTTAACTAATAATAAAGTATTTACAGTTAAACTAAACGTACTAAATAACGTTGAGTTATAAATACCACACATAGCACCTACTAAAGTAGCTATTATAGTAGATGATAATATTACCTTCTTATCAATATCTAATTCTTTCATAACTTTATATATAAAAGGCATGAAAGCGATTAAGATTAATGGTTCACTAACAACGCTAGCTAAAATACCAAAAATAATTATTGTAATTGATACTAATAATCCCTTCTTATTCTCAAAAATAGAAGCCACTTTTTTAACAAATTTATTATATACTTCTATTTTGCTCATTACTGCGTAAAAGCAAGCAACCGCTATTAAGAAAACAGCTATACCATTAAAATATGATATTGAAACACTTAAATTTGAAAGTAATGACCATATTCCTACCGCAGCAATTGAATTAGTTGTTACTTTTCCACTATAATCAGCATAAGAACCTGGTATAAATAAAGTAAGTAACCAAGCAATAACTACTGTTATAGCTAAAACCTTTAACAAATTATACTTTTTCATTTTTCCTCCCATAATATTATTTAATTTGGCCAAAATTATGATAGTTAGCACCATCTTCATAACTTTGTCCTACGATTTAATTATACCATATTTTTGGATAAGTTTTCCATATATTCGTTAATAGTTCTAATAAATTCTTCTTTTGTATTAATCTCATATAACCTTTTTTTTACCTTTACGCCACCTGGAAGACCTTTTAAATACCAAGCCCCGTGGGTTCTCATCTCAAGTACCGCCACTTTTTCTGGTTTTATTTGTAATAAATATTCAAAGTGTTTTAAACAAGTCTTTAATTTTTCGATTGGTGTTTGATCAGGAATTATATTTCCAGTATCTAAGTAACTAACAATTTGTTTTATTAAATAAGGATTACCTAGCGTTCCTCTACCAATCATTACAGCATCACAACCGGTCTCATCAAGCATTCTTTTAGCATCATATATATCTTTAATATCTCCGTTTCCTATTACCGGAATATTTACTGATTCTTTTACTTTTTTTATTATATTCCAATCCGCATAACCTGTATACCCTTGGCTGCGTGTTCTAGGATGCACCGCTATTGCAGATGCTCCTGCTTTTTCACAAATTTTTGCTACCTCTACCGCATTTATACTATTTTTATCCCATCCGCTTCTTATTTTAACCGTCACAGGAACACTTACAGCTTCTTTTACCTCTTTTACTATTTCATATATTTTATCAAGACTTTTAAGCAATGCAGAACCCGCTTGAGACTTAAGTGCTACCTTAGGCACTGGACACCCCATGTTTATATCAATAATATCAGGATGCATACTTTCTTCAATTATTTTAGCAGCCTTAACAAAACTATCTTTATCACTTCCAAATATTTGCTGTGCTATTGGCCTTTCCTGCTCGGTCATATATAGCATTTCTTTTGTTTTTTCATTGTCATAAACAATTGCTTTATCACTTACCATCTCAGCATATAAAAGTCCACATCCCATTTCCTTTATTATTCTTCTAAAAGCACTATTACATACACCTGCCATTGGTGCTAAAACAACATTATTTTTTATCTCTATATTTCCTATTTTAAACATATAATCACATCCAAACTAAATTAATTATATAATAAAAAGAAACTTTTTTATAGTTTCTTTTTACTCATTTCATTATCTTTTTTGATTTATATAGTTTTATTTTTATCATTTATATTTGAACAAATTTGTTCAAATATAGATGAAGTGGAGCTGTTTTCTTCCAGAAAACTTGCTCCTATAATCACCTTACTGTGATTATAAATCAGACTTTAAGATATTTATAACCGGACGAAGACCATAAAAGTTGCTATCGTAGAAGCTGATTAAGTTGAAGGAGCCATCCTCACAAGCGAACCACACGTCGAACATGTTCTGAGCAGAGCCAAGCCAATAACATGTTTCATATACCCAACTAGGTGCAGCTTCACATGTATGATTATTAGTAGTACAACCTAAAGCAAGAGCTTGCTCATAAGATAATAAGCTAGTATTTATACTTGTTTTTCCTAAAGACGTTTTTAAATATGATTCATAATTCTTTAATGGTTCATATAATAATGAATTTTCATCAAATACATATGCTGGACGACTTGTTCCATATTTACTTAAAAATTTCAAATTTGAACCTATCCAATATCCATAACCATTATTTTTATCTTCAGCGAAATCTATTATTCCAGTCAATGTTGTATAATATCCTTTTGTTCTTTCACTTTGAAGACCATAATTTTCTTCAGTCTCTGAAAGTGGTATATATTTTTCTTCATGTGTTGCTGAATTAATTTGCTTATAAGTTCCAACCAATAAATTATACTTAGCAAGTGCTGTTACTGTGTCTCCATTATCACTTATTACATAGAAGTCTTCTGATTTACCAGTATCATTATTACATAGTGCTATTTCATCGCCAACATTATATGTATCTTTCTTTTCAAAAGTTGTACATGCTGATGATGAACCTTGTCCAACACTTGTAGCTTCTTCATCTGTTTGTACAAATGTTAAACCATATGATAATTTTATTTCACTTGCTTCTGTTGGTAAGTCTTCCTTTGTTATTTTTTCTTTATCAAACTCTATTTCTATTCTAAGTGGAATACTTGATTCTTTACCTAATACATATCCTTCTTTTAATTCATCATTACCAGTATTACCCTTATATACTTTAAATGATAAATATTTTGATTGTTCAGCTGTTAATTGAGTTTTTTCTATCTTATCTATCTTAGCATTTATTGTTCCTTCATTTACTAAGTCTACTGTATATACTATTTTATCTCCTGGTGTTTTTAATCTTACGTTCATGTTTTCTATTACAGTATTATCTTCTGTTTTTATATTTGCTTCTCCTAATATATAGTCAGAATTTGGTAATGGTGCTGATGCTAATACTAGATTATCAAACTTTAGTCCCCATTTTGATGCATCTAGTTTTGCACTACCATTTATTGTTAGTGTTTGTGATAATGCTGCAAACGCAACTGATAATCCTATTACTGCTATTACAAGTACTACTATCGCTAGTGCTTTTATTCTTCTTTCTTTTTCCATTTGTCTACTCCTTTTCTATTGTTTTGTAAAACTCTTGTTTATAACCTTGATACTTTACTATTTTACATGTTGATTATATAATATTCCCCACCTTCGGTCAAGTATTTTGGGCGATTTGTGGAAAAAAATGTCAGCGTAAATTATTTATTTTGCAGTGGTAAACTAAAAGTAGAAAATTCAAAAAAAATAATACAAAAAAATAGCCAGAAGCTATCTTTTTGATCTTATAAATTTACGAATGTTCATTGCTATATTAAATAATTTATACCAAAATTTACTTATTACTAAATCAAATTCTCCAACTAATTCTAAAACGTTTGGATTAAATTTAGATTTAAATGTTGATAAGTGGTCTTCTAAAGAACCATCTACACCACCTAAATCACAGTAATCACAACCTCTTTCTAAACAATAGCATAATCTATAAAACATAAGTCCATTAGTTATTTTTAAAGATGGTAATATTTTGGTATTAGTTCCAGCATATAAGAACGAAGCTACCCTTGTACCAATATTGCAAGTTGGCATCATAACTATAGTCGCACCTGCAAGTGGTTTTGGTCCAAATTGTTTTTTTACATTTTCAGCTTCTTTTATTTGTTTTTCGCAAAATTCTTTTTTATTTTCATGTTCTTTCATATCTTTCTTTAGAAAAGATATGTATTTATCAACGTTTACTCTAGCAAAAAACAAAACCGCGTTATCAGGAAAACATTCCATAACTTGTTTAAAATAACTCTCATTTCTTAACGCAATATGTTGCCTTTCTTCAGTACAATGAAGTACGCTAACTAAATCTTTAACATCTTTTAAATCAG
The DNA here is from genome assembly GCA_945788325.1 of uncultured Clostridium sp. Taxonomy (GTDB): domain Bacteria; phylum Bacillota_I; class Bacilli_A; order RF39; family UBA660; genus Aphodocola. The sequence continues at coordinate 9,417 of CALZLL010000004.1, read as the reverse complement.
TAGAATAACTAAACTCTACTCCTCTTTCTTCTTGATAAGTCCCAATGTAATTTCTAGTGTTTTTAGGAAACGTCCTTCTTAAAGATTCTTTCTCATAAAATTTGCCATCTTTATCTTTTAGTGATATTGCCATTGTGTATCTAGGTTGAATATATGCATTAACCTCTTTTTTATAACCACCGTGAACAAACCCTAAATCTTTTAAATTCTTAACAATTTCACTTGTTTTTTTAGTAAATGTTTTTCTCACATCAATACCTTTACTTTTTTTTATGTTTTGAATATTATCTTCATTAAAACATATAAAAGGATCAATCTTTATATCTATTGCTCCTGCTTTTTTAGCATATCTTTTTAAATTTAAAATAAATTCTTTTAGTAATTCTTTATTTGTATAATCAATAACAAACCCTCTTGGAACATAAAATAATTTCTTACCAAGTAAAATGTTTCTTTTTAAAATCATTGCTGCACAAACAAGTTTATTTTCCTTATACATTCCAACAAAATCATGTCCCCAGGCTTTTTTAACATCTGCCCAAGAAGTTGTTTGCATAAAAGAAGTTGAAGAAAAGTTTTTAACAAATTCGTCAAATTCTTTTTTATCTATATTTGATTTGAATTGGTAATTCATATTATCATCCCTCTTTTACTTTATGATTATTTCTACTTCATCACCTTGTTTTATCAAAAACGCATTTGCATCATCAGTATCTAAATGTACCTCGTATGAAAAATCTTCACTTATTCTTACAAATACATTATCTAGTATTCCACCTTTTTCACCTTTTACTAATATACTTATAAATTCTTTCCCTTCAAATCCATATTTTTTAGCATCTTCCTTAGTTGCATGCACATGTCTTGCTGCTATAATAGCGGCGTTTTTGGTAATTTCTCCATGTGGTCCTATAATGGTTATTTCTGATGCATCATCTAAATCTCCTGAATTTCTTACTGGTGGATTAATTCCAAGTGCAAAAGAGTCTGTTTTTGATATTTCAACTTGAGTTGCACTTCTTTCTGGTCCTAAAATTCTTACTCTTTGAATACTACCTTTTGGACCCTTTATAGTTACATGTTCATTACAAGCATATTGACCTGGTTGTGATAAATCCACTTTTTTTGTTAGCTCATAATCTTCACCAAATAATATTTTTAAATCTTCTTTTGTTACGTGTACATGTCTTGCAGACACTCCTACATTTACCTTCATAATTACATATCCTCCTACCAAGTTATTATATCATGTATATTTATCTTAATTCAATCATATGTTTAATTGAATTATGAAAAAAGGAGATTTAACATGAATACAAATTATTATTCAAATCCAACTTTTCCAAACATGGGAACAAGTGGTATTCAAGCTACTGCAATGGGTGGTATAGCATCAATGCCAAGTACAAATACTAATAATACTAGCAATAACAACTTAGCTAATATTCAAGCCACTAATAACATGCTTGAATTAGAACAATCTTACGTTGAAAACATATTAAGACTTAACAAAGGAAAATTAGCTACTTTATACTTTTCATTTCCAGACTCAGTTGAATGGCGTGACAAGACATTTACGGGTATAATTGAAGCAGCGGGAAGAGATCATATAATAATTAGTGATCCTAAAACAGGAAGATGGTACTTGCTTCTTATGATATATTTAAATTACGTAGATTTTGATGAAAAAATTAACTATAGTCCAGAATACTATCCGCAAAACTAAACTATATTAGCTTGTAAATATTATCTACTTTTGCTATAATTTTAATTAGAATGGAAGGTAGATTTAAATGGTTCTAGTAATAATTGTTTTAATAGTTAGCATAATGTTTTTTATATATAACATATACCATGATAAATTAACGTTTTTAAATATTAAACTTATTAGCATTGAAGAAAAAATAAATAGTACTTTAATAAAAAGAAAAGAATTAATCAAGGATTCAGAAAAAATAATAAGAAACATTACAAAGACCAATAAACAAATCTATGAGGGTTTTGAAGAGGTAAATGAAAAAGATACTAGCATGATGGAACTAGATAGAAAGTTATTAGTATATATTAATGAATTTCATCTTATTAAAGATAAATATCAAAAATTACAAAAAGATGATGAGTTTCAAAAAATAGCTTTCAAAATAAACGAAACAGAAGATCTTCTTAATGCATATAAAGATTATTATAATAATAATGCTAGCAAATACAACAAACTAATTAAGCGTTTTCCAGTTATAATTACAACAATACTAAAAAGAAAAAAAGAAAAATTATTTTTTGATAAAAAAAGTAGTAATGATAGTGATTATAATGATTTTAAGTATTAGAAAAGAGATTAAAAATTAATCTCTTTTTTATTATGTTTTTTTAAATAATTATTTGTCTTTGAAAAAGGTTTACTACCAAAAAAACCGTTATAAGCTGATAAAGGTGATGGATGAGCTGATTCTATTATGTAGTGGCTAGGATTAGTTATCATACGTTTTTTATCTCTAGCTTGTCTTCCCCATAAAATAAATACAACGTTATTTAATTTATCATTTATTTGTTTTATAACATAATCAGTAAATATTTCCCACCCAATATCCTTATGGGAATTAGCTTTATCTTTTTCTACGGTAAGTACCGTATTAAGTAAAAATACTCCTTGATTTGCCCAATCAGATAAATCCGTATCAGTTCTATCTATACCTAAATCATCTTTTAATTCCTTAAATATATTTCTAAGCGATGGTGGTGTTCTAACACCTCTTCTAACAGAAAAAGAAAGTCCCATTGCCTCTTTTTCACCATGATATGGATCTTGGCCTAATATTACCACTTTTATATCCTTAAAATCAGTTAATTTAAACGCATTAAATAAATCTACAGCAGGAGGATATATAGTTTTTGATAACCTTTCTTCCTTGACAAAATCCTTTATGTATTTAAAATAACTTTTTTGCATTTCTTCATGTAATATTTCATCCCAACTATTATGAAACATAAAACCACCTCTTTATTTATGATAATCTTTATCATCTATTCTTTTTAGAAGATTATCATATTGCTGTTCAAATCTTGTTTTTAAACCATCTACAATAAATTCACAATTTTTATCATTTACTATTACTCTAGGATCATTAGATTCGTAATAAATATATTCTTCTTGATTATCATTTGTTTTCTCTTTTGTATATAATACTTCATAAACACTAATATATCCTTTATCTATAGCTTCTTTAATACTATATCTATCAGCTGGTAAAGTTCTAAAACTAAAGTATTCATAATCTTCTTTATTTATAGGATTTTTTAAATGTCTATAATAACATTCGTTACCTTCACCCATTATCTTACCATATATTAATTTATCAGTATTTAAATTTTCTTTTAACACAACATCTGAAGCATTTTCATACTTTTCATATTCGTTTTCTTCTATTTTAACAAGTTCTTTATAACATTTTTTCTCATTTAAATATCCGTTTTTAGCTAAAACATTCATGTTAGGACTAACTATTGTTATAGATTCTTTTTCTTTCATTTTATTAGGAAGTAAAAAATATCTTTTGTCATTAACATAAATATTTTTCTCTAAACTTACTTTTTCATCAGTTAATATACTTATTATATTTTTATCATCATTTATATCACGTCCATACATATTTTTATATAATTTATGTAAGATGTTTTGAATTTCAATATTTATGTTATTATCTTGATTTAATTCAAGTCCGGATTTTTGTAAATAATATTTTAAAGTAATAATATCCTTATTAGAAAGATACTCTTTTAAAATATTGTTTAGACTAGTATCATCTCCACCAAAAGATAACTCATATATAGGTTCTGGACCTATTATATTTATTAATAACTTCAAGTTATCAACCGCACCAAAATAAGTACTTGGTGAAGAATCTAATAATTCACTTGTCATAAGTTCAGCTACTGCTTCATTCAAATAATAATATGGTGAACCTTCTGCCTGCAACAAATGAATAAATTCATGAATTGTGTTACGGTCTTCATAATCTTTCTTTTGTCCTTCTTTTATGTATAAAGTATTAGGATCTGTTGAAGTATAATATCCATTAGTATCAGGATCTTTAGGATTTTCTTGAAAACTTTTTATATTTATTCCATCTAATTTAATTCTCGCGGTATATTCTAAAGGAGTATTTTTATAATATGAAAAAACGAGTTTAAGAAAATCTTCATTTGTAATTACAGATTTAACTTCATTAGAAATATCACTTGAATTAATATAATTAATAGCATCTTCATAATTAATTGGTTCATAATCATACATTTCATTAATAGTAGAAATACCATAAGAACTATATACAGACTCTTTAACATTCATATCATAATTAGATCCAAGTAAAAATAATAATCCACCATAAGTAAAAACAGCTGTGATTCCAAGGGTAATAAGTATTTTATCCCAAGTACCTAAACTTCTTTTATCTTTATAATATCTAGCATCCATTCCATTAAATCTAAATAACATATCATAATCTTCTTCTTGATTTAATAAAAAGTGTTTTAATTTCGTATTTGGATCATAATATACATCATATTCTTTGAACTTAGATATATATTCACAATCTTTATTATATTTAAATTTTGATATTAAAAAAGCTATATATGATTTATTTGACTTTGAAAAACCATTATTATCAACATGAAAAGAAATTAATTCATTATTATTTTTATACAAATATTCATAAGTTTTATCAATATTTTTTATAATCCCAATCAACATAATAAACTCCTACTATAAACTAATACTAATTATATCAAATATATAATAAAAAAGCTATTTATGATAGCTTTCATTATTTATAATCTTAAATGATCTATATATTTGTTCTAATAATATTATTCTAAATAGTTGATGTGGAAAGGTTAAAAGAGAAAAAGATAATTTATAATTAGATCTTTCTTTTACTTCGTCTGACAGGCCATATGAACCACCTATTACAAAGGTTATGTTTTTAGAAATATTCTTTTCTATAAAGTTAGATAATTCATTAGAATTAAGTTTGTTACCTTCTATTTCTAAAGTTATTACAAAGTCTTTATCATTTATTTTTGATAATATATTTTTCCCTTCCTCAGTAATAGTTTTTTTAGGATCATAATTATAATCAGGAAGTTCTATTATTTCTAATTTAGAATACTTACTAATTCTTTTTTGATATTCTTTTAAAGCATCAATAAAGTATTTTTCTTTAATTTTGCCAACACAAATTATTTTTATCATACTTCAATCCAATCCGTTCTTTGTTTTTGTTTAGCTACCATAATATTATCAACTTTTTTATTTTTTGATAATAGAACTCCAGTTAATGTATCAAGAGCTTTATCATAAGTATTATTATCATCACTTAAGTGTGCTAAAATTATTGTTTTAGTTTTATCACCTATAAATTCTGATAAGTAATAAGCTGCATCAGCATTAGATAAATGTCCCTTATCACTTAGTATTCTTTTTTTTAAATGAAATGGATATTTACCATTCATTAACATTTCAACATCATGATTACTTTCCATTATGTATAAATTATGATTGCTTAATTTATCAAAGTATCTATTATTTATATAACCAGTATCAGTTATATATACTAATGATTTATCTTCGTTTTTAACTATAAATCCAACCGATCCCTTAACATCATGAGATGTTTTTATTACTTCTATTTCTATATCGTCTATCTTAATATGTGGATTTTCATATAATACATAATCAAATTCTTCTAAATATTCATGTAACAATGAAAGAATAACTTTGTTAACATATAATTTAGGATGATATTTTTTTAAAAATACTTTTAATCCTTGTATATGATCCACGTGGGTGTGTGTTATTAATATCGCTTTTATTTCTTTTGGATCCACTTTTAATTCATCTAAACTTTTTTCTATATAAGACTTTGTAACACCAAGATCAATTAAAATCTTGGTGTTGTTTGTCTGTATTAATACACTATTACCCTTACTTCCACTAGATAGTACTGATACTTTCATCATCTATATAATGATAGTGGATCAAGAGGGGTACCATCTTTATATGGCATTCCGTTTCGATAAAGTCCAAAGTGTAAGTGTGTACCAGTAGCAAAACCAGTGTGTCCCATCGTACCAATTTGTTGCCCTCTTTGAACCGTTTGACCAACCGTTACATTTCTTGAATGTAAATGAGCATATAACGTATAGTATCCATTACCATGATCAATGGTGACATGATTACCTAGACTTCCTTTATTTTGTGAAGTTACTACTACTCCAGAACCTGCAGCATATATTGGAGAGCCTTCACCACTACCAGCTATATCGATAGCTTCATGAACTTTACCCCAACGATAGCCAAAATAACTTGATATATAGTATTGAGATATTGTTGGCCATGCCCATGAACCAGACATAATTGGTGCAGTTCCACCACCAGCATAAATTTTTGTTCCAACTTTTACAACTTTATCAACCGATGGTGTTAAAGTCTCAGAACTTACTATAACAACGTTGGTGGTTTCACCATTTACCGTTTTAATTTTAGTTGTTAAACGATCCATTCCATCTTGACCTTCACTTACAACTACTTCTTTTCCATAATCCATTGATGCATCTTCTTGAGTTACTGTTTTATATTGACTTGCTTGATCAATGACATTGTGAGTTTCAACAACAACATCAACAATAGGATTAATTAATCCTACCTTAACTTGTTGTCCTACCGATAAAATGTTATTTGAACTTGTAAATTCAGGATTAACAATTAAAAATTCTTCCGTTGCTAATTTATTTTTATATGCAATAGATTCAATTGTATCTCCTTCTTCTACAGTATAGTATTGATCTTCCTTTAAAGAACCAAACAATAAATATTTAGTTAAAGTTTTTTCATCGGTAAAAATCTCTTCATCTGTTGATATATAACCATGTTTTATATTAATGTTTTGATCAACGTATATATCTTCAATCAAAGTACCCGTTTCTTTTATTTCTGGTTGGGTATCATTTTCATAATTTTTCACATCTTCTTTACTAACAAAAGCTTCAACAACAGACTTAATAGCTTTATCAAACATATCTTTATCTAAAACATTTATTATTATGTCTTCTTCTTCACTTGAATTAGTTTTTATGGTTACTTTATATCCTTCTATCGTAAAAGGTTTTTTTTCTTTAATAATATTATTTATTTGTTTAGCAGTTTTTACGTCTTTTTTATATGTAATACATTTTTGAATATCAACACCCTCTGGAACATATACCTTATTAACATTATATTTTTCTTTTAATTCTTTTTGTTCTTCATTTATATATTCTTCAAGTTCATTTTTATCTTTAACGTTTCCTATTTCTTTACCATCTAAGTATACTTTGTAAACGTTTTTAGGACTTAATTGAAATTTATCTGAAAAATTTACAAACATTATAATTGCACACGAAAGTGCTATTGCAAAAATATAAGTTAACCCCGTTTTTATTACTTTCATCATAATTACTCACCATTCTCTCTTTGAAAGTTAACAAAAGTACTAGTATCTTTTCTAAATAGTAATTCTATTGTAGATGTTGGTCCACTTCTGTTTTTTCCAATAATAAATTCAGTTATACTAGCATTATCATCTCTTCTTGCTTCTTTATTATAATAGTCATCTCTATATAAGAATGATACTATATCAGCATCTTGCTCTATAGAACCAGATTCACGTAAATCACTCATAATTGGTCTTTTATCTTCACGTGATTCAACCGCACGAGATAATTGTGCTAAAGCTATTACTGGAACTTTTAGTTCCAAAGCCATTGTTTTTAAACTACGCGATATTTCTGATACTTCTTGTTGTCTATTACCAGATGTTTTAGAAGGGCCTGTTATTAATTGTAGATAATCTATTACAACTAGTCCTAATCCCTTATCAGAATTAGCAAGTCTTCTACATTTTGACCTTATTTCACCTATTGTTATACCAGGAGTATCATCTAAATATAAGTTAGTATCTGATAATTTACTTATAGCTTCATTAAGTCTTTTCCAATCATTATGTTCTAATCTACCCGTTCTCATTTTAGAACCATTTATTTGGCCTAATGACTGAAGAATTCTGTTAGCTAATTGTTCTGCACTCATTTCCAAGTTAAATATAGCAACCGACTTATCATTATGCATTGCAGCATATGTAGCTAAATTAAGAGCAAACGCAGTTTTACCCATAGCTGGACGAGCTGCTATTATAATGAACTGATTTGGTTGTAACCCTGACGTTAGCTTATCAAAATCAGTAAAACCAGTTGCAAGACCAGTTATCTCTGAACCTTGTTCAGCAAGCTTTTCTAAGTTAGCTTGCTCTCTATAAACTACGTCTTGAATTCTTTGAAACTCAGTTACTTTTCTCATGTTACCAATTCTAAGCATTTTCATTTCAGCATTATCTAATACATCGTAAATAGAATCACTAGAAGCATAAGCATCATTAGCAATTTCGGTTGCAGTTTCAATTATTTTTCTTCCAACCATTTTTTCTTTAACAATGTTTATGTAATACTCAACATTAGAAGCACTTGGAACCGAATCAATTATTTCAGATAAATATTCTACGTTTCCAACCTGACTTAATATCTTCTTTTCACTTAATTTGCTAGTAACTATAGTTGTATCTATCGGTGATGATTCATCATTTAACTCTTGCAATACTTCAAAAATTTTAGCATTTGCATCACTATAAAAATGTTCAACAGATAATTCATCACACATCTTTTGCAAAGCAGTCTTTGATAAAAAGGCAGAACCTAATACAGCCTTTTCTGCTTCAAGTGATTGTGGAATATTTCTTTCTGCCATTTTATCACTTCCTTAACTTTATTTTATTAATTCTACCGTTACAACAGCTTGAACTTTCTTATGTAAATTAATTTTTACTTCATGATATCCAAGAGAACTAATAGGTTCATCTAGTACTATTTTTTTCTTATCTATTTTGTAACCTATTTTTTCAAGTTCACTTGATATTTGCTTGGTAGAAATAGTACCAAACACTTGATCTTGTTTTCCTGTTTTAACTTTAAATGTTAAAACTTTATCTTTTAGTTTCTTTTTTATTTCTTCACATCTTTTTATTTCAGCAGCTTCAGCATCTGCTTTGTTTTTATTACTAATGTCCAATATTTCTTTACTTCTAGATGTATATGCAACCGCATATCCATTTCTTATTAAAAAATTTTGAGCATATCCATCTTTTACTTCTTTTATATCTCCAGCCTTACCTTGACCCTTAACATCTTTTGTAAATATAACTTTCATAATTAGTCCACCTTTCTAATTAATCTCGCACTCATATTATAACATACTTATTAATTATTTAAAAGAAAAGAAAGCATATAAAAACTTATGCTTTCCTATAATTATTTTGTAAATGGTAATAAAGC
>CALZLL010000003.1 GCA_945788325.1 uncultured Clostridium sp. | reverse complement strand
AATTAGAACACTTACTAATAAAACTGCAAGTGTTTTTAATAATATTTATTATATTTCGTATGTGGATAGATTTAATATAATATCATAATCTAAATTTTCTATTTCACCTAATTTTTTTAAATCTTCTATAATTTTTTTATTATCAATTATTTTATTTTCTTTAACATATTCAAAATGATATACTATGGATTCATTTAAATCTTTAAAGTTATAGCTTGCAATTGTTTTTTTTATTTAATGCTAAAGATACATCTTTTACTAACTTTTTAGTTATTTCTTCATCTATTTTTTTATTTGCAATAATTGTTAAAGCACCATTTTTCTTTTGGAAGCAGATACTTAAATTTTCTTTTATTTTTTCTTTATTTACACTCTTAATTTTTATTTCATAATTTTCACATTCGCTATTTTTTACCAAAACTTCATATTCATTTTTTAATAATGTAAAAATTTTTATAAATGAACTTATATAAGCTTGTTCATAATCAGCTTAAGCATGTTTATCACCAATAATATTTTACGTAAAATAAAAATACTTATGAATTGATTCATAAGTATTAATATTGTTTGGCCCAGTATATCTTTGTTTTAGCTTCTTTACCGCAACATACACATTTTTTATTTCCAGTAGGTTCGTTATTTTCAAATGGTATGCATCTTGATTTTAAACCTAAATCATCTTTTATTTTATTTTCACAATCAACATTACCGCACCAATTAGTGTATATAAAGCCAGGTTTGTTTTTTGCAATATTAGTCATTTGTTCATACGTATCAGCTTCATACACCATACTATTTCTTCTTGCCTTAGCTCTTTCGTACATATCGTTTTGAATGTTTATTAAAAGTTCATTAACTTTCATTACTGCTTCGTTAGCAGGAACTTGTTCTTTTTTTAAAGTATCTCGTCTTACAATAGTAACAAAACCATTTTCTAAATCACGTTTTCCAACTTCAATTCTAATAGGATAACCTTTAACTTCTGCTTCCGCAAATTTAAATCCTGGTGTTTTATTAGAATTATCTATTTTGTAGGTAATTAAAGAATCTTTTAAATCTTCAGTTATTTCATTTAATGCATTATCTAATATTTCACCACTTCCAATAGGAATAATAATTACTTTAGTTGGCGCAATTCTAGGTGGTAAAACAAGACCTCTATCATCACCGTGTACCATCACAAGTGATCCAATCATTCTTGTTGTACAACCCCATGAAGTTTGATAAGGTGTTTCTAATTTGTTTTCTTTATTTAAAAACTTAATATCAAAAGCTTTAGCAAAACCTTGACCAAAATAATGTGAAGTTGCGTTTTGAAGGGCAACCCCATCATACATCATGGCTTCAATGGCATAAGTTGCTTCAGCTCCAGCAAACTTTTCTTTATCTGTTTTTTTACCAGTAAATACTGGAATTGCTAATATGTTTTTTTGAAAATCCTCATATACTTTAAGCATTCTTAAAGTTTCGTTTACCGCATCTTCTTTAGTAGCGTGCATTGTATGACCTTCTTGCCATAAAATCTCACGACTTCTTAAAAATGGTCTTGTCGTTTTTTCCCATCTAACTATCGTACACCACTGGTTATATAAAAGTGGTAAATCACGATATGAATTAATTATCTTTTTAAAATGTTCACAAAAAAGTGTTTCAGAAGTTGGTCTTACACACATTCTTTCTTCTAATTTATTTTCTCCACCATGAGTTACCCAAGCTACTTCTGGTGCAAAACCATTTACGTGATCTTTTTCAACCTGAAGCAGGCTTTCTGGTATAAACATTGGCATTTGTAAGTTTTCATGACCTGTTTCTTTAAATTTTTTATCTAATATACTTTGCATATTTTCCCATATAGCATATCCATATGGCCTTATTATCATACTTCCTTTAACAGAAGAGTAATCAACTAAATCTGCTTTTTTAACAACGTCAGTATACCACTTTGCAAAGTCTTTATCTCTACTTGTTATTTCTTTTACTTGTTTATCATTCATTTTAACACATCCTTATCCTATAATACCTTTTAATAATCCAAAAGAAAACGTTCCAACTATTATTCCTGCAAGTAATACGCCACATGTTGCAGCGGTCATTGCTTTTTTCTTATCCATGTTAATTAATGATGCGATTAAGCATCCTGTCCAACCACCAGTTCCTGGAAGAGGAATTCCAACAAAAAATAATAGTCCCCAAAACTCGGCTTTTTCTATTTTATCTTTTTTAGCTAACGCTTTATTTTCAAGCTTTGTAACTAACTTACTTAAGTGTTTAGTTTTCTTTAATCTGTTAAATATTGGTGTAATAAACCATAAAATAAATGGTAGCGGTAGTAAGTTACCAATTAAACATATTATAAATGCGGGGACTATGTCTAGACCTAATAACGCTGCTGCAATAAGTCCTCCTCTTAATTCAAGAATTGGCATTAAAGAAATAATAAATACAATTAATTCTTTACCATGTGGAATACTATTTAACCCATCAAATAAACCTAAAATAGTATGTACTAAGCTTTCTGCCATATAATCACCTCATATGCTTAATATTATATCATATATAATTAATTATTATGATAGTTTTATAATTTTACTTTACAAAATAAAAATAGTGTAAATAAATGAAAATGATTGTCAAAATACAAGCTTTTAAATATTTAATGTGGTAAAATAATAATAGAGGTAGCAATATGAAAAAGAAGAACTTTGTAGACCAAGATGTATATGAAAAAATTATGATTGCCATGAAAAAAGTAGGGATAACTAACGCTATTTTATCTTTAGCTAGAAAAATGGATATGAATCTACCTAGAATGTTTTATGAAAAATTAATTCAAAGTAAAACAAAAGAAGATAAAGATAGTTTATCCAAAAACCTTATAGGAATATATGGTAATTTTTTAGCGACTTATTATTATAATGGTATTGGTTACAAAGTAGAAAATGAATTGCCGGTTTGTGATGAAGAAGGAAAAGTAGTAACAAAAGCAGATCTAGCGTTTTTAGATAAAGATGGTAATCATAATTATTGTGAAGTTAAAATGGCTCCTCAAATAATTGATAACATAAGAAATTATTATGAGGATGAAAAATTAGAAAATGGTAATTATGAAGATAAAGATAATGAAATAATTAAGTATAAAAACATTGGAAAAAAATTAATTAATCAAGTATGTAAACTTAAGAAAACGAATAAAAAAGTAATTGTTGTGGTACCGGAAGATTGCATAATTGATAATGTTATAAAAAATGAATTATTAAAACAAGATGTTGAAATTAAAAGAATTGCAATAAAGTTTAAGGATTTAGAAATGTTAACTAAAAAAATAATTGATGACTTTATAAAAGAATATAATAAAAAAACTCATAGCAAAATAAAATAAGTTAGATTTTATCTAATTTATTTTTTTATTGCATAAAATATATGGGTGAATAAATTGATTAATATAACAGTTAAGGATTTACTTGATAATTGTAAAGCTAAACTTCTAATTGGAAATGAAGAAGAGGTAATTAATGAATGTTTTATAAATAGTAAAGAAGTTACAAATAACTCGTGTTTTTTTGGAATAAAAGGAGAAAATAAAGATGGTTCATTGTTTTATAAGGAGGCCTTTGATAATGGAGCTAGTATATGTGTTTTAAGTAAAATAAAAGACTTAGACTTAAATGGATATGATGATAAAACCGTAATAATTACTGATGATACAACAAAAGTTCTTCAGGATTTAGCTAAATATAAAAGAAGTTTGTTTTCTGGTGAAGTAATAGCAGTAACTGGAAGCGTTGGGAAAACTAGTACAAAAGAATTTATAGCAAACGTTTTATCTCAAAACTATAAGGTTTTAAAAACAAAGGGTAATCAAAATAGCCAGTTAGGTTTACCACTTACGATTTTAAGATTGACGGATGAAGACGTAATGGTTTTAGAAATGGGAATGAATGATTTTGGACAAATACATAATTTATCCTTAATAGCTAAACCAACCATTTCTGTTATAACAAACATATATGATTCACATATTGGTATTTTAGGCTCCAGAGAAAACATTTTAAAAGCTAAGTTAGAAATCTTAGATGGTATGAATAGCGGAACACTTATAATTAATAATGACAATGATTTATTAATGAATATAAATAATGATATAAAAGAAAATATAAGTGTTATGAGTATCGGAATAGAAAATAAAAGCAACGTTATGCCAAATAATATTTTAAACAAAGGTATAACAACTTTTGATATAGATGATATAAAAGGTTTTGAAGTAATGGGAGGGGTAGCATATGTTTACAACGTTTTATTTGCATATTTAACAGGTAAATTACTTAACGTATCAAGAAGTATGATAAAAAAAGGAATAAATGAAAAGACAAATATAAAACATCGTTTAGAGTTAATCAAAATGGATAATAATATAACTTTAATTGATGATTGTTATAATGCAAGCTTTGATTCTGTTAGGGTAGCCTTAGAATATATAAAAAACTTTTCAAAAAGAAAAATAGCTATTTTAGGTGATATTTTAGAGCTGGGTAAAAAATCAAAAAATATTCATAAGAAGATAGGAAAACTAGTTATTGATAATAACATAGATAGACTAATTACAATAGGTAAATATTCAAAATATATAGGCAGGGAAGCTAAAAAGTTAGGAATGAAAAGAAAAAACATTAAGCATTTTAAACGTGAAAAAGACGCAAGAAAATATATAAATGACATTATTAAAGAAAATGATATTATCTTGATAAAAGGTTCAAATGGAATGAATTTAATAAACTTAGTAGATTATTTAAAAGAAGGATTAGTTTGTTAATCCTTCTTTTAACATGTTTTCTAATTCTTTACATTTATCTTTGTCCATATCAGGTATGTCTTTTAATGGGTATTTTATACCTAATTCTTTATACTTATGTACTCCTAATGTATGATATGGTAAAAACTCTATTTTTTCTATGTTTTTAAGAGGCTTAATAAAGTCTATAAGCTCGTTTATATATTCTTTAGTATCATTTATACCAGGTATAATTACAACCCTTATCCATAGCTTTTTATTCATTTCTTGACATAGTTTTAAAAAAGCTAATGAAGTATCAATATTAGAACCTGTCATTTCTTTATAATTATTTTTATTGGTACCTTTTATATCAAACATAACTAAATCAGTATATTCAAGAACTTCTTTGCAATCAGGTATACTTCCAGCGGTATCTATACAAGTATGTATATTTTCTTTTTTACATAGTTTTAAACACTCAAGTAAAAATTCTTTTTGCATTAAAGGCTCACCACCAGAGAATGTAACACCACCATTATTTTTAAAATATGATTTATAATTAAGTATGTTTTTAATTAATTCTTCAGGTGTGTACTTTTTTGATTTTCCATTTAACATCCAAGTTTCCGGGTTATGACAGAACTTACATCTTAATGGACATCCTTGAAGAAATACCACGAACCTAACTCCAGGTCCATCAACAAGTCCCATTGTTTCTATACTATTTATTTTGCCAGTCATTTAAATCACCAATAATAATTATATATGAAATTGAGGCATAATCCAACAAAATTTTTAAAAATAATTTATATAATAACATGCTTAAGAAAGGAACAATTATATGAATTATTATAATGAGATAAAAAATGAACTAGTAAATAATGAAATATATAAAAAAGTAAAAGATTATTCTAAAAATAAAAATGATTTAAAGACATATTATAACGTAGGAAAACTTTTAAGTGAAGCTGGTAAAAAGTATGGGGAAAGTATAATAAAAAAATATTCTAAAAAATTAACATATGAGCTTGGTAAGGGGTATACTTTTACAGCTTTATC
Organism: uncultured Clostridium sp.; assembly: GCA_945788325.1. Classification (GTDB taxonomy): domain Bacteria; phylum Bacillota_I; class Bacilli_A; order RF39; family UBA660; genus Aphodocola. The sequence continues at coordinate 25,952 of CALZLL010000003.1, read as the reverse complement.
AAGGATGAGACAGTTCTATAAATTATATAAAAATATTGCGACAGTGTCGCAAATTTTAACTTGGAGTCATTATGTGGAACTTTTACCTATTGAAGATATAAATGAAATTAATTATTATATAAAAATAGCAGAAAATCAAAATCTATCGGTAAGAGAATTAAGATTAAAAATAAAAAATAATGAATATGAAAGATTAAGCGATAAGACTAAGTTAAAACTAATAAATAAAGAAAAAACAGACATTGGTGATTTAATAAAGAATCCTATTTTAATAAAAAATAAATATAATAAAATTGATATATCAGAAAAAATGCTTCATGAAATGATATTAGAAGACATACCAGGATTTTTAAAAGAATTGGACGATGATTTTTCATTCATTGATAGTGAATACAAAATTAAAATTGGAGATAGATACAACTACATAGATATGCTTTTATTTAATATAGAATTTAATTCTTATGTAGTAGTAGAACTAAAAATAACAGAGTTAAAAAAAGAATATATTGGACAAATAAAGATGTATATGAATTACATAGATAAAAATAAAAGAAAATTAAATCAAGGTAAGACTATAGGAATTATATTTTGTAAAAAGAATAATGAATATGTTATGGAATACTGTTCTGACGAAAGAATTATATCTAGAATGTATGAGTTAATTTAAGTAATATAACCAAATTAAAAAAGAACATAAAATTTTTATGTTCTTTAATTATTTAGCATCCTAATTTTTCATGGAAAGTTCTATCAATAACTTCTTGTTGATGAGCTTTTGATAATTTATCAAAAAGGACAGCATAACCTGATACTCTTATTGTAAGTGTTGGGTATTTACCAGGATTATTCATGGCATCAATTAACATCTCACGGTTAAGTACGTTAACGTTTAAGTGATGGGCTCCTTTTTCCATGTAACCATCCATTATGTTTACTAAGTTTTTAATTTGTTCTTCTTTAGTATGACCAAGAGCACTAGGTACGATAGAGAAGGTATTAGATATACCATCTTCACAGCAGTTGGTATATGGCATTTTAGCTACTGAATTAAGTGAAGCTAAAGCACCAGAAGAATCTCTACCATGCATTGGGTTAGCGCCTGGTGCAAATGCAACGCCAGCTTTTCTACCATCTGGAGTAGAACCAGTTTTCTTACCATACATTACGTTAGAAGTAATTGTAAGTACTGATAAGGTGTGTCTTGCACCTCTATATAGTTTGTTTTCACAAAGATCAGAATAGAATTCTTCAAGTAATTCTTTACCTAATAAATCAACTCTGTCATCATCGTTACCATACTTAGGAAAGTCTCCTTCGATTTCAAAGTCAACTGCTATATCATTTTCATCTCTAATTGGTTTTACTTTTGCATATTTAATTGCAGATAGAGAATCAACCGCAACAGAAAAACCTGCAATACCAAATGCCATTAATCTTTCTACTTCAGAATCGTGAAGTGCCATTTGTCCTTTTTCGTATGCGTATTTATCGTGCATATAGTGAATTATGTTCATAGCATCAACGTATGTTTTAGCAATTTTTTTCATTGCGATAGAGTAGTTTTTTCTTACTTTATCATAATCTAAATATTCATCTCTTATTCTGTTAATACCAGATACTACTAATTCTTTTTTTACTTCGTCATAACCACCATTTATTGCGTATAAAAGTGTTTTAGCAAGGTTACATCTAGCACCAAAGAACTGCATTTGTTTACCAACCGTCATAGCAGATACACAGCATGCAATAGCGTAATCACATCCATGTATTGGTCTCATTAATTCGTCTGATTCATATTGTATAGCATCAGTATCAATAGATACTTTAGCACAATATTTTTTGAAGTTATCAGGTAAATGATCACTCCATAAAACCGTAAGGTTAGGTTCTGGAGAAGATCCTAAATTATATAGGGTATGTAAATATCTAAAGGAATTTTTAGTAACTAGTGATTTACCGTCTTCAGCCATACCACCAATAGATTCAGTAACCCAAGTTGGATCTCCTGCAAATAGTTCGTTATATTCTGGGGTTCTTAAGTGTCTTGCCATTCTAAGTTTCATGATGAAGTGGTCAATTATTTCTTGTGCTTCACTTTCTGTTAGAACGCCATTTTGTAAATCTCTTTCAAAGTAGATATCTAAGAAAGTAGAGGTTCTACCTAAACTCATGGCAGCACCATTATTTTCTTTTATAGCTGCTAAATATCCAAAATATAGCCACTGAGTAGCTTCTTTAGCATTAGAAGCTGGTTTTGATATATCATAACCATAACTTTTAGCCATATCTTTTATTTCGCCTAAAGCTTTAATTTGTTCTGATATATCTTCTCTTAAACGAATCATTTCTTCGTTTAAATATTTTTCTTCTAATCTTATTAAATCTTTTTTCTTTTCTTCAATTAATCTATCAATACCGTATAAAGCAACGCGTCTATAATCTCCAATTATTCTACCGCGACCATAAGCATCAGGTAATCCAGTTAGTAAACCAGCATGTCTTGCTTTTCTAATATCAGTTGTATAAGCTGAAAATACACCATCGTTATGTGTCTTTCTATATTTAAAATATTCTTCAACACTAGGGTCTAATTCATAGCCATAAGCTTCTAATGATTGCTTAACCATACGCATTCCACCAAAAGGATTTACTATTCTTTTAAGCGGTGCATCGGTTTGAAAACCAACTATTTGTTCATCTTCTTTAATCATGTAACCTGGTTTATAAGCGTTTATACCAGATACTGTTTTAGTATCAACATCATATATACCTTTTTCTATTTCAACTTTAGACATCTCATTATAAAGGTCATTAAGCCTTTTTGTTCTATTGGTAGCTTCACATAGGAAACTTTCATCACCTGTATATTCAGTATAGTTATCTAATATAAATTGTTTTACATTAATTTTTTCTTTCCATAAATAACCATTAAAATTTCTCCATTCATTCATTTTTTTTACCTCCTTATTTTCCACGAATACCATTATATCAGCATTTAAAAAAATATCAATGTTGCATTTGCAACATTGATACATAAATTAATTTATTTTACATATATTTACTTTTTAAGCACACTAGTGATGTCTAGTTTTTTTAATTTAAAATGCATAACTAAATTCATTATAAATAGAAAAACCAGCGTTATGATAAATACCAGTATATAACTAACTAGACTTATGTGAAAACTAAAATTAAATATGTTAATTACATAGTATGCTAATAAACTACCAAAAACAAGTCCTAATATAGTACCAATTATTGTTATAATAACAATTTCCTTAATAACATAACTTGTTACTTCATTATCATAAAAACCTAATTGCTTGATTGTTGCAAGCTCTTTTGTTCTTTTGCTGATAATAGTATTAGAAAGATTATATAAAACAACAAACAATAAAATCATTGATGTTAAAATTAAAATTATAGTTATGTTAGATAGGGTAGGTGTAATGTTAATTTTGTTTGTTAAGACATCTATTTTAGAAGTTTCTTTTATTGAATCATGAATTCCAAAACTTGCTAAAAGAAGGGTAATATCACCACATATTCCTATAATTGTCATTAATAATCTTTTTTTATTTGTAAATATGTTTTTTATGATAATTTTATTAGAAAGACTTAATTTATTCCATATTTTATTATATTTTTCTAAAAATATTTTTTTATAAGACTTAGGCCTTATTAGTGTTGCTGGTGTTTCTAACGTGTCTTTAAAGAAAATAAATAAAATGGCTATAATAGTTGATAATAAAGTAAATAAACTTGCAAATAAAGCGTGTTTTATTTGAAAACTTGTTATTATACTAGGCATATCATAAAAAGCACCATAACACAAACTAACTAATTTAGGTAATAATTTATAAAATAATAAACTTCCAATAGCGCTTCCCATAATGCTTACTAAAACAGCATAAAGTAAGTATTTAAATAAAATGTCAAACTTACTATATCCAATTGCTTGCAAAATTCCTATTTGAACTCTTTGCTCTTCTATTATATTCATTATAAAAGTAAGGGCTACAAACGTTGTTGCCAAAAGAAATATTAAAGAAAATGCTTTTGATATTTTATCAATTTTTTCTATTTCTTGTTTATATTCATAAAAACTAGAAAGTTCGTTTCTTGTTTGAACGTGAATGCTAGCATTCTTAGCCTTTGATAAATTTGATTTATTAACGTTTAATTCATCACTTAAGTTTTTTATTTCATCAGTTAAAGAATCTTGTGGTAGATCAGATGAATAAATATCATTTAGTGAACTTTCTATTGAATTAATATTATTTTCTATTTCTTCAATGTTTTTTTGTTTTTTTTCATTATAACTTTCAATAGCGACAGATTTTATTTTATCTTTATAACCATCAATGTGGTTTTCATATTCTTTACTATAAGTATCTAACTTTTTTTCATTTTTAATAGTTATGAAAACCTCATTATAATAATTAAATCCAAACTCATTTTCTTCTAAGTACATGTAATAATCTAATTTTTTATTATCGGTTTCATTTATTTTTTTATTTTTAGATGAGTAATAGCTACTTTTTACAGTTCCTACTATTTTTATTTTTTTAGCTCTTAAATCACTTTTATTTTCTGGAGTAAGAGTAATAAGATCATTAAGCGATAAATTATTATCTTTTAAAAAACTTTCTTCTACTAATCCTTCATTAATGGTCGATGGATATTTACCAGAAGTAAGTATTAAACGGTTTATGTAATCATCACTTTTAATACTTCTATCATTACTTATACTATTTAATTTTATTATATATTTTTTTTCATTTGCTTCAGCTGTTGCATCTAAGGTTTTGTTAAGGTTAACACCTTTTACGCCTTTTATATTTTTAAGTCTTATTTCATCACTTTTATCAAATCCAACATCAGAATTTATTTTAATATCCATTAGGTTAGTTTCTTTATAATATTTTTTAGCAGTATCTTTCATGTCTTTTACAGTAGATTTTAGCCCGACATAAAAACCAGTTCCTATGGTTATTATTAATAATAATGAAAGAAATCTTTTTTTATTTAGTTTTATTTCTCTAAACGCATCTTTTAATATACTTTTTTTTCTTACCATGAAAGATCACCTGCGGCTTTAGTTTTTTTATTAATTTTAACTTCGCATACACTTCCATTTTTAAATGTTATTACTTTGTTAGCAATTTGATAAATAGCACTATTATGAGTAACTATAATAATCGTTGTACCTTCTTTTTTAGCAGTTTCTTGTAATAGTTTTAATACTTGTTTACCATTTTTATCATTTAATACACTATCTATTTCATCACATAATAATAACTTTGTTTTTTTAGCTATTGCACGAGCAATTGCAACTTTTTGCTTTTCACTACTTAATAATGAAGAAGGGTAGTTATTCATTTTCTTAGATAATCCTACTTTTTTAATTATAGAAATAGGTTCTTCTGAATTTTTACATATTTGGGTAGCTAATTCGACGTTTTCCTTTACTGTTAAGTTTTGTATTAGGTTACAAGATTGAAATACAAATCCAACGTCATTTCGTCTATATCTTACTAGTTTTCTACCTTTTAATTCATTTATCTTAACGCCATCAACGATTACGCTTCCGTTTGTTAGTTTATCAATGCCACCTAATATGTTAAGACATGTTGTTTTACCAGCACCAGAAGGGCCATTTATAATTACTAGCTGACCTTTTTCTATTTCAAAACTAGCTTTTTTAAGTGCTTTTACCTTTACTTCATCCATATTATATTCTTTTGTTACGTTTTTAAATTCAATAAAAGCCATATAAACCCTCCTTTTCTAATTATTATATTACATTTAGGGCATTTAAATGTCAACTTAGTTTTAATTATTATTTCTTTTTTTTAAAACTAATGATATAATAGGTTCATAAGATAAATAAGCAAGAATAAAATAGGGGTGAAAGTATGGATAATATACAAGAAAATGAATTTGAAAAAATTGATGAACTAGATGAAATTAGTGATGAAGAACTTTTAGAAGATGAAGCTTCTGCTGAATTGAAAGGTGAACAACAGTCAAATCTTAATTCACTTAAGAACGATGAAAATAATTCTACTAATTTTCAAAACATTCTACAAACAAAGCCTATTACTCAAATACAAGAAGTTGTTCCATCATATGAACCACTTCCAAATGAGATAGGAAAGGTAAAAAACATAGGCACTGAAAACATAAATATTATGGTTACGTCTAAGCAAGCACTTGAAAAGAATTTAATTGATCATCATGTTATTTTTGAAACAAACGATAATAAAAAAATAGTTGGTACATTAATATCACTTGATAGTAACGAAGGTAAAGTTAAATTAATTGGAGAAATACAAGGATTTAGATTCGTTCCAGGAGTACTTAATAAACCTGCGATAGGAAACATATGCTTTGTTGCAACAGATGAGGAAACAAAATTAATTGTTGTTGATGAACAAGGAAATAACGTGATTAAAAAAGTATTAGTTGGTTCGATGCCTCTTTATAATAATACTCCAGCATATGTACCTACAAATACTTTCTTTAGTAATCATTTTGCTATTTTTGGAAATACCGGTTCTGGTAAATCATGTGGTGTAGCTAGATTATTTCAAAACGTATTTTTTAATCAGCCGCAAGCACCTAAAAATGCATGTGTATTTATATTTGACGCATATGGTGAATATGAAAGTGCATTATCAATTCAAAATAGTCAAATTTACTTTAAGAAATATTCAACTAACGTAAGAACTGATAAACAAAATATAATTAAATTACCATTATGGTTATTAGATATTGATGATTTTGCGTTATTATTAGAAGTTGATGATCCAACTCAATTACCTATTATAGAAAAGGCTCTTCGTTTAGTTACTATTTTTGCAGGAAATGAAGAAGATACAAAAGTATATAAAAATGACATTATTGCAAAAGCAATTTTAGAAGTGTTATATTCTGGTGGATCTGCATCACAAATACATGATCAAATATTTGCAATATTAACTTCGTTTAATACAACTGATTTAAACCTTGAAACTCCAATAGTTCAGCCTGGATATGTAAGAAGCTTAAAGCAATGTTTAATAATTGATAAAGAAGGAAAAATTGGTGAAATAGGGTTAGTTACGGAGTTTATAAAGAAATTTATTAATCCTGATTTAAGATTAGAATTACCTGATGGAACAATCCCATTTACTTTAGAAAATTTAAGAGAAGCATTTGATTTTGCACTTATTTCGGAAGGAACTTTAAAAAGTGACAAAATGTATGATAAGGCAAATGTATTAAAAGTAAGACTAGAATCTCTTATTAAAGGAGAATATTCTGAATACTTTAAAATGGATAAGTACGTTGATAAAAACACGTTTATTAAAGAACTTATTACCGCCCCAAATGGTGGAAGAGCTCAAATAATAAATATCAACATAAGTTATCTAGATGATAGATTAGCTAAAACGATATGTAAAATATATGCAAAATTACTATTTGACTTTACATCTAAATTAGGACAAAGAGGATCATTTCCTGTTCATTTAATATTAGAAGAAGCTCATAGATATGTACAGCAAGATTCTGATACAAAAATTCTTGGTTATAACATATTTGATAGAATTGCCAAAGAAGGAAGAAAATATGGTGTTATATTAGGGCTTATTTCTCAAAGACCATCAGAAATGAGTGAAACAGTATTGTCTCAATGTTCAAACTTTTTGATATTTAAAATGCAACACCCAAGAGATGTGTCATTTATAAAACAAATGGTTCCGTTTATAACCGATGAAATAGTAGAGAAAATGAAAGGGTTACAACCAGGTACTTGCGTTGTATTTGGGTCAGCATTTAAACTTCCTACGATAGTTAAAATGGAAATGCCATATCCGCAACCAATGAGTCAAAACGTTGATGTATCAAGATTGTGGTATTAAAAAGATCTTTTAAAAGGTCTTTTTTTGTACATAAAAATTCATATAATTATCCTTTTAAAACGAGTTATGAAAAACTAAACAAAAAATAACATAAAATTTTTTTTACCTTTCTTTTACAAAAAACTGACATTTTTTTTCACAAATTGCGTCAAAACCTTGACCAGGTAGGGGGGTTAATGATATTATTAACATAGTAAAAGATAAGATAAAGGCTATCTTTTGCTTTATCCACAAACCCTGAGTTAAGGAGGCGTATACATGAACAAATTACTTATTTCAGTTGAGGTCCCTTCAATTGAACAGAGCTTTGATTTGTTTATTCCGATTAATAAGAAAATGGGTACTATTAAGCAGTATATTATAAAAAGTATTCATGAGTTATCAGGAGGAATATTAAACGATAAAAACTATTTATTTTTTGATATTGATACTGGTACTAAATACGGAAATAACGTATACGTAAAGGATAGCGGAATAAAAAACGGGGCAAGAATAATTATTGTTTAACAGGAGGTGAAAAAAACATGGCAATGACTAGTTTAAACGTTGATTATGAAAAAACTAGAGCAACTGGTAGAAATATTCAAAATTATGCTGGAGATTTTAAATCTTTATTAGGAGAAATTCAAAATCTTAACGATAATTTAAAAAATTGCTGGACTGGTGATGATGCAACAAAATATACAAGCAAAATATCAGAACAAGCCCAAGTAATGAATAAACTACAAAAAACAATCCAAGAAATGGGTGAATATTTGGTTACCGTAGGAAATGAATATGAAAAAGCAATGCAAGACAACACAATAAAATAAGGAGGAAATAGCAATGATTTCAGGATTATCATATGGTGAAATTAATAGTATAGCAGATCAATTAAAAAGCAAAGCAGATAGTATGAATAATCTACTAGAACAATCTATTAGAACCCAAATGAATAAAGTAGGTACTGATGGAGTTTGGAGCGGAGATGCTGCAGAACAAGCTAAAGCTGAGTTTAATGCGTTAGCAGAAAAGTTTCATTTATTTTATGAAGCTATTACAGAATGTTCAACATATCTTAAGAAAATGGTTGAAAGATATCAAGCAGTTGACAGAGCTGTATCAGGTCAACGATAAGAGCAACAAAAAGCTCTTTGACAAAAAAATGTTATCTACTAATAGCATTTTTTTGTGAGGGAGATGTGTTATGAAAATAAAAGCTTCAAACGGCATTACTACTAGTGCAAATAGTATAAATGAATATATTAACGAAATTTCAAGAAGTATAAATAAAATTCAAAATTATATATCTAATGTATCAAGTGTATGGCAAGGAAATGATGCAACATCATATGTAAACAAATTTAGAAATGAAGCTATACCTGAATTACAAAAATATGTAAAGATAATGCAGGATTATCAAAAGTTTTTGTCTGAAGTTTATCCTATTTATAAAAGTTTAGATGAATATTATGATAAACCAATAAATACCTAAACAGGAGATGAGTAGTTTATGCAAAGTAAATATGATGGTGAAGGGCTTTTACTATTATACAACAATGTAAATAAAGAAATTAAAAACATGATAGATCAAATGAAACAAGCTAAATCAGTTGTTAATAAACTAAATAATAAAGATTATTGGGCTGGTTCTGGATTTGATGCTTATGAAAATAAATTTAATGCATTAGCATCTAATTTCGGTGCTTTTTGCAATGATTTATATGTTTTAAATAACAATATTAAATCCTCTATAGAAAGATATAAGGCTGTGGATGAAGCGGTTAAAAGAATGTTATAGGTGAAATATGGCATATGAAAATGTAAATACATTCAAACTAAATAGTGCACTAAATAAAATAGATAATATAAACTATGAAAAAATAAATGACTTAAAAAGCAAATTAACAAATGACCAATGGGGAAGTCCAATAAGAATTAGAATAAAAACTGCATTACAAGATTTAATAAATGAATATAAAGTAATACAAAAGCAAATAGAAAATTATAAAATAGCTACAGATTATATTAGAGAATATCAAAAGGAAGATGATGATTATAAAAGATATACTAGACAAGCTGATAGTTGTTGGTCATCATATCAAAGCTACAATAGTATATCGGAACCTACCGATGCTGATATAGCATGGGCGAACTATTATAGAAGAATGTATTATGAATATAGTAGTAAAGCATCAGAATCTCAAAATAATAAAAATAGATTAAAAATAAAAATAGATAATTTAATTAAATAAGGAGGAAAAAATGAATAATAATTTAGGAAAATTTTTACCTATAGGAACGGTAGTTCTTTTAAAGGGCGCTAAAAAAAGACTTATGATAACAGGCTTTTGCTCATTTGATGAAGCAAAAAAAGATAAAGCTTATGACTATACTGGATGTTTATATCCTGAAGGAATAATATCTAGTAAACAAATGGCTTTGTTTAACCATTCACAAATAGAAAAAGTATTTTATCTTGGATTAAGAGATGAAGAAGAAAAACAATTTAAACAAAATTTGATAAATGAAGTAAACAAACTTATTCAAAAACAAAATAATGGACAACAATAATAAATAAAAGAAAGAGAGGCGAAATTATTATGGCAGTTTATAATGTAGATAAAATAGATAATTGGTATAATGATTTTGTCTCATTAAAAAATAAATTTAATAATACGTATTATAGTGATTATAAATCAAGTTATATAAGAAGTTGTTCGGATAGCGCAGTAAAAAAGATGCAATCATCTTTAGATAAGCATTATTCAAAAATTCAAAAAATGTATAACAGTATTAATACTGCATGGAATTCATACTTAAAAGATTTAAAAAATACAGATAGAAGGTTAGCAGGAGGCAAAGGCGGAATAAATGCATCTTCTGTTTCATCAAAACTAGCTAAGCTTCCGGTTTTACAAGAGTATAAGCGAAGTTTAAATATTAGAATAAAATCTGTATCAGGAGTTGTTGGAACAGCTAAAGGTATAGGATGGTCAGAAAATAGAACAATAGACCAAAATTTAGAGTATTTGAAAAATAGAGTAGGTGCAACAATTACTACCGCTGGAGTTTCTTTAGTAGAAGGTTTAGGTATTTTTGCAGAAGGATTAGTTGATGTTGCAGCAATTACTACTACTGGAATTGCAACGGTAATTGCATATGCTACTTCAGATGCTGATGAAGCAAGAGAAATATCTGACCAAATTTGGGAAGATTGCAGAGCATTTACATCAAAACAATATGTAAAATCAGCATTCAACTCATTTTATGAAAATACTGATGTTGGAAAGTCGTTAAAAAAAGATTCATATGCGTTTGATGTTGTAAGAAGTGTAGGTAATGAAATTGGTGAAGTTTTAGGTGCGGTTGGTATATCAGTAGCAACAGGAGGAGTAATAAATCCAGCTATACTTTATGGAACTTCAAAAGCTGGAACTCACATAGAGGAAAATTGGCAAGATGAAAATACTTCTACAGCTGCTGGTCTAGTTAAAGGAACATTACAAGGGATTGGAGATGGAATATTTTTTTCTCTTGGTATGAAAGGCGATGCCGTAATGAAATCGGCTGCTATTAATGCTGTTAAAAAAGGCGGCCAACAAGCTTTGAAAAAAACTGCTATTTTAACTGGAAAAACACTATTTGAATGCGGATGTTCTGTTGCACAAGATGGTTCAAATATATTAATAAATGCAATTTTTTCTGATGATATTGTTCAAACTCAAGATGGAAAAAATGTTAAACTAAATAGTTTCAGTGATAAATTAAACTTTTATTACGAGCAAGCAGGCGGTATGGAAGGATTAATGACTTCGATGGCAACAGCTAGCGTATTATCATTTGCATCTGATTTTGTAGATGTAAGTAAAATTGGTAAAAACATAGATACAAATACTGCTATAAAAAATGCTGATATAAACGCTAACAATATGAAAAATACGATAGAAGGTGTAAATCCTAAAAACATTGAAGTTTCTTCTAATGTGAAGAAGGCTAATGTTAATGACAATTTAGATGTTCTTAGAAAAGAATATGATGATTTAATTAATTGGAAAAATTCTGATGAAGGATTATATAGTAAACGTCTTAATGAAGTATATGGTGACCGCTTTGGTAGTAATAGTAGATATAAGAGAAATATGGCTAGAATAGCTGAGTTAGAAATTGATATAAATAGGATTGATAAAGTATCAAAATCGTTAGACCAACTTGATATTTCATCTAGTGATAGAGACATAATAACTGAAAAATTATGTACTAGATATAAAAATGCAAGAACAAATGCCAACGGAAAATACAACAAAACATTTAAAAGCTATAGAGATCATGGCGAATTGCATGTATTAGAAGTAGCGGATTATTCTAAAAAAATGGCACAACAAAATGTGAATTTAAATGATTCTGATGTAATGGAAGTATACTTCGCCGGATTAACTCACGATTTAGGAATGGCAGATTCTTTTGCAATGATAGATCCAGGATCTGGAATAGTAAAGCTTGCTTATGAAATTGACGGAGGAGTAGTAAGAAAAAACCATCCGTTGAATTCTGCACTAATAGTTTTACAAGATAGTGCCATTTTACCTAAAGGAATGGATACAGATAAAGTTGCATTACTTACCTTAACTCATAGTAAATCTACTTCTGGTATAAAAGATTTTAGCGATAAAAAAATGTGGACTAAGGCAATAGATAATTTAGATGATGCTTCGAAAAAATTAGGTATTGATTTTGATGCTGATAGAATGAAAAAAATAATAAATGATGATAACTCTTTTAAAAAAATCCAGGAACAAGCAGTATGCTTACGTGATGGAGATGCAATGTCAAAGGTCCCGTTAGATGCTAACGGAAATCAAATAATGCAAACTGGCCAATCTGTAATACTTATAAATAACAACCCAAGAAAAGATTTTAATGATATAATAAAAGAAGATTCTATTGAATTTAAATATGATGATAAATCCGGAAAGTTAGTTCCTGTAGAATCAGCTTTAGAAAGAGAAATGTATGATATAAGTGATACTTTATCATCAGGTGAAAAAATAGATGATGTATTTGGAAAAGCTTATCATATAGGTGAAAATAACGTTAGATTTAATTCTAATTATACAGGTAAGGGAGAATATGTTGCTGATGTTTATTTGGTTGACGCTAATAACGTTCCAAATGCGAGCGGGATGGTAATTAGTGAACGAGTTGGTGAAATAAATACTTATGGTAATATAGATAGTAGAAAGATGTTTATACATTTACCAAAGGGTGCTGAAAATACAAAACTAGGAGATTTTTATAAAAACTTTAATTATGGTAATAACAAAGAGGTAAGGATAAAAGTGTTATTTGATTTATGAGAGGAGAATAAATAAAAATGTTTGAATTTAAAAAAATAAATGAAGAAAGTTTGAAAGATGGTATTTTTTGTTGTGATTATCAATCGGTTCAAAATGTAAATGTTGTTAATTTTGTTAAGTGGTTACAAAGTTTGGGTTATGAAATAGGAAAAGTTGGAATAGGTAATAATTCTGATATGTATGAAAGAACTTTGATGCCAGAATATGGAGTACATGCTTTTGAAGCTTGTTATAGTGATATAATTTCTTCACCAGAATACGATAGGACTCAAATCAATATAAAATATAATAATGACATAGTAATAATTTATGTAAAGGATAATAATATTCAAGTAATAAGTTATGATGAACCAGTATATTTAGAGGACATATTAAAAAAAAATGATTATAGTATAAAATTTTAGCAGTTATTAGGAGAGAGTAAAAATGAGGGTATCATTAATAAAAAGGGATAGAATAAGAAGTATAAATATTCCAGATGTTCCATCTGGAAACTTTTGGGTTACTGATTATGATGAAAGTGGTAAGGAGGTAAACTTACTTAATATAAAAGAAGAACAAGGTGTTTGGAAAATAATTAGTAACCAAGAGTTTTATTGTGAAATAAGTGGTGTTTATGCTGCAGCAGCAGAATTGAAAGATTATACTTTTTGTACTGTTAAAAAAGCTTCTACTGAAGAAGCTATGCTTATTTATACTTCTCCTTCTAGTGATGATAATACTTGTGATTATTATATTAGTCCTAATGATGTTAAAGAAATTCTAATTGGTAGTAAACCTGGTTCTAATATACAATTTAATGTATTAGATAGTGAGCATGCTAAACTTGTTTTTGAAAATGGTAAATATGTTTTATACGCCATTAGTAAAAGATATGGGACTTATGTTAATAATTTAAGGGTGTTTGAAAAAAGAACACTTGAATATGGTGATACTATCTTTTTAAATGGTCTTAAGATAGTGTTTATGAAGTATCAGTTTAATGCTAAGTTAAATATATATTATTATGGTAATAGTCTTTCTGTAAATGGCCTTACGGCTGCTACTTATGATACTGTTGAAGAAGACTTTACTGAAGATCCAGAAGATTTAGATATGAAGTGGTACAAGGATGAAGATTATTTTCATAAAACTCCTCGCTTTGTATCGGAAATAAAGGAAAAAGAAATAAAGATAGATGTTCCGCCAGCTAAGGAACCTGAAAATGATATGCCTATTATCTTAACGGTTGGTCCAATGCTTACGATGAGTATGTCTTCTATGGTTATGGCGTTTACCTCGATAGCTAATTTAAGAAATGGAGGGGCTTCTTTATCTTCTGCTATGCCATCAATTATTATGTCTGTTGCGATGGTTGCATCAACTCTTTTATGGCCTACCATTACTCGTAAGTTTGAAGATAGAAGAAGAAAGAAAAAAGAAAAGGAACGAATAAATAAATATACTAAGTACATTGATGGTAAAAGAAAAGAAATTCAAGATGAGTTAGTAAGTCAAACTAATATTTTAAAGGGTAATTTTCCAAGCCTTTTAGATTGTAATAAGCTTATATTAGAAAAAAATCCTAATTTGTGGCAAAAAAGAATAGAAGATGAAGACTTTTTAAAGGTAAGCTTAGGATATGGTAGTTATCCTATGAAACTTAAATTAACTTATCCAGAAGAGCAATTTACCATGGAAGAAGATGAACTTAAAAACGTATCTGATAAACTAGGTAGAGAACCTAAAATACTTCAAAACGTACCTGTTCCATATTCGTTTATGGATAATAATATTTCTGGTGTTATAGGAAAGTATGAAGATAGAAGTGATTATTTAAAAAAGCTTATATTACAGTTAATAACGTTTCATAGTTATATTGATTTAAAAATAGTTATTTTAACTGATAATGATAAAAAAAGTACTTGGAAGGATATAAAGAACTTACCACACTGTTTTACCGATGATAAGTTGCTTCGTCTTTTTGCTTCTAAAAACGAAGAATATGGTACTGTTTGTTCTTATTTAGAAAAAGTTTTCAATGCAAGGCGTGATGCTGAACAAAGAGATATTAATCCTCATATGTATAATAAGATTTTTTTGGTTATAACGGATTCTTTTAAAACGGTTAGAAACCAAGATTTTATTGAAAATTTACTTAAGGAAAAAAGTAACTATGGTTTTAGTTTGATAATATCAAATGGTAACATAGCAACCCTTCCAGAGCAATGTAAGTCATTTATTACGGTAAATGCCAAAAATGGTAATGTTTCTAAAAACGTAGTAAACGAAGATAAACATGATTTTGTATTGGATATTAATAACGGAATTAATTATAATGAGTGTTATAAAATACTTTCTAATATTCCTATTGAAACCAATGATAATGGTGCGTCTAAAATACCTGATAAAGTAGGTTTTTTAGAGATGTATGACGTTGGACGCATTGAGCAGTTAAACTCGCTTAATAGGTGGCAAAAAAGTAATCCAATGGAAACTTTAGCAACGCCGGTTGGTTATGGTAAAAATAATGAATTACAATATATAGACTTGCATGAAAAGTATCATGGACCACATGGACTAGTCGCTGGTATGACGGGTTCAGGTAAATCAGAGTTTATTATAAGTTATATTTTATCACTTGCGGTAAATTATAATCCGCTAGAGGTTCAGTTTATATTGATTGACTATAAGGGTGGTGGTCTTGCTGGTGCTTTTGAAAACGCAAATTCAGGGAAGAAGTTACCACATCTTGTTGGAACGATAACTAACTTAGACGCAAGTGAAATAAAAAGAAGTATATCATCAATTGAAAGTGAACTTAAAAGAAGGCAAAGATTATTTAATGTTGCAAGGGATAAAAACGGAGAATCAACGGTTGATATATATAAATACCAAAGATTATATCGTGAAGGTAAAGTTGATGAGCCAATATCACATTTATTCATCATATCTGATGAGTTTGCTGAACTTAAGACGCAACAGCCAGAGTTCATGGAACAACTTATTTCTACCGCCCGTATAGGACGTTCACTTGGTGTACATTTAATTCTTGCAACGCAAAAGCCAAGTGGTGTAGTAGATCCACAAATATGGTCTAATACTAGGTTTAGGGTATGTTTAAGGGTTCAGGATAAGGGAGATTCTAACGAGGTTATTAAATGCCCTGATGCTGCGTTTTTAAAACAAACTGGTAGGTTTTATTTCCAGGTTGGTTATAATGAAGTATTTACGCTAGGACAAGCTGCTTGGGCTGGTGGACAATATATTCCAAAAGAGAAGACGAAAAAGCAAATTGATACGTCAATTAGTTTTATAAATAACGTTGGACAGATTATAAGACAAGTAGAAACTAGAGAGAAAAAAGTAAATATAGATGAGAAAAAATATGGTGAAGAATTATCTAACATCGTAAATTATTTAGCAGACATAGCAAGTGAACAAAAGCTTAAATCAAGACCATTATGGTTAGATAAAATTCCTAGCTTTATTAAGATTGCTGAATTAGTTAAAAAGTATGATTATAAAGTAAAACCAGGAATAATAGATATTCCAGTTGGTGAGTATGATGTTCCAGAACAACAAAAACAAAGTTTACTTACTGTTCCAATAAGTGCTAAAGGAAATACGCTAATTTATGGAGCACCAGGTTCTGGTAAAGAAAACTTTATAATGACCCTTGTTTATGAGTCAATGTCGTTATATACTCCGGAAGATATTAATTTTTACATCATGGATTTTGGTGCGGAAATATTAAAGATTTTTAAACCATCTCCATATGTTGGTGATGTAGTTCAAATTGATGAAGAAGAAAAAATAGTTAATTTATATAAAATGTTAAATAACATGATGGAACAAAGAAAAAATTTATTTTCTAATTATGGAGGTAATTTCTTTAATTATAATGCAAAAAGTGGTAGTAAAGTTCCAACCATAATCGTTATTTTAAATAACTTTGAAGCATACCAAGACACGTATGAAGAATATGAAGATACGTTAAATGTTTTAACCCGTGAATGTTCTAAATACGGAATATACTTTATTACAACGTGTAATACACCAAATGGTATGAGGTTTAAAATTAAACAAAACTTCTCACAAATATATTGTTTGCAACAAAATAACGAAGATGATTATTCAACTATTTTAGGAAACGTAAACAAAAGTTATCCATCAAAGCTCTTTGGTAGAGGTATTATAAAAACTGAAAACGTTTATGAATTCCAAACGGCTTCAATTGATACTCAAGATAAGACAAACGAAATAATAGAATCAAAAATTAAAGAAGATAAACAAACTTATAAAATTAAAGCTAAACCAGTTCCAATACTTCCACAAGTGGTTAATTACGAAGCTATCGAAGATAGCTTAAATGAAAGTAGTATGGACGTTATCGTTGGTATTGAAAAGAAGAGTTTGGATGTATCTTATTATAACTTTACTAAAAACTTAATAAACGTAGTAGCGGCTAACGAACCATCTATTATGAATGATTTTACTAATGCATTTATTAATCAATTAAAAATGAAAAAGGTATTTCAAACAATGGTAGTAGATGCCGGAGAAATGGATATTTATGAAGAAACTAAAAAAGGTATTGTTTATGAAGAAAATGATTATAATGGAATATTTGAAAAAATATTAAAATATGAAAACGATTGTTATAATTTATATGTTAATAATAATTATAATTTAGGTGTTTTAAAAAATCAGAAGAGAATATTATTCGTGATAAATGGTATTGATGGTTTTAAGAATAAATTATCAGTAGAAAATCAAGGAAAGATAAATGATTTCTTTAGTAAGGCAAAAGACTTAGGAATAATTAATTTTATTTTAATTGATAGCATTGATAAGATTAAAAAAGTAGAGTATGAAACTTGGTTTAAAGAGGAATTTAACGCATCTGATGGTATATGGATCGGTGATGGTATAAACGATCAATTCACTCTTAAAGTATCAGTTAGAACTGATGAAGTAAGAGAAACGGTTGAAGATGAATTCTGCTTTGTTTTAGTACGTGGAAAACCAGTACTTGTTAAATATGTAAGTGATTTCAATGCTAAAGAAAAAGAAGCTGATGAAATGTTAGAATTAAATTAAGAAGTTAGTTATAAAAACTAGCTTTTTCTTTAT
Source organism: uncultured Clostridium sp. (assembly GCA_945788325.1). Classification (GTDB taxonomy): domain Bacteria; phylum Bacillota_I; class Bacilli_A; order RF39; family UBA660; genus Aphodocola. The sequence goes on along the minus strand of CALZLL010000003.1, from coordinate 7,594 downwards.
TCATTTTTATAAATATGTTAAAATATATTATGATAAAGGAGATGATTATATTGAAAGAACAAACTAAGAAGAAAATTTTATTAGCATTTATTTGCATTATAACTATAGTAGTTCTTGTAGTAACGATTAAAATTCATGAAAACAGGGAAAATAATTTACTTTCAATTTCTAAAATAAATAATTATTTAACAGAAATCAAGTATGAAGAAATATCTACACACGTAGTAGAACAACCAAATACCATCATATATGTTTCAAATAGTAGTAAAGATGAATCCATTAAATTCGAGAATATTTTTAAGGAAGTTATAAAAAAGTATAATTTGGAAAATGAAATTATATATATAAATATTAATAATACAAATATTATTGATCCATTTTATCAGTATGCTCCAGAACTTATTTTTTATAAAGATGGTGAGGTTTCTGACATGATTGATTGTAGTACTTTAAAAAGTAAAAAGGATATTATTAAAGAATTAAAAGAAAGAAGTGTTATAAGTGATTAACGTAGTTTTATATCAACCAGAAATACCTGGTAATACTGGTAACATAATGCGAACTTGTGCTGCAACAGACACTAGACTTCATTTAATTAAACCACTTGGTTTTTCTTTAGATGAAAGTTATATTAAAAGAAGTGGTGCTAATTATATAAAAGATTGTGATTATACAGTCTATGAAAGTTGGGATGATTTTAAAAGTAAGAATAAGGGAACTTACTATTATCTAACTAGGTATGGTAAAAAGCCACATACATCTTTTGATTATAGTAATAGAAATGAAAATATATATTTTGTATTTGGAAAAGAATCAAGTGGGATACCATTAGATATTTTAAAAAATGATTTAGAACACTGTCTTAGAATTCCGATGACTAATAAGGTAAGAGCGCTTAATCTATCTAATTGTGCTGCAATATTAGTATATGAAGCGTTAAGACAACAAGATTATAATGATTTATTAACAACCGAACCATTTAAGGGAGAAGATTATATAGAAACAGGAATAGATACTAGCAAGTAGCCAGTATCTTTTTTTATGATTTTATGTTGCGCAAAGAACAATTGTTTGATAAAATGTTATTGTTATATTAAGCCCAAACTTCGCTTGTACGAAGAAATCTAAGTAATGTAATTTAATTTAAGTATTGGAAAAATCTAAAAAAAGGAGGTTATTTTACTAGGGTAACAAAACATTACGCCTTAGGTTGCTGTAAAAAATATATAAATAAGGATGATATCGTAAGTTGATATCAGTGATTATTATGCAATTTAAACTTTATAGATATGTCTATAAAATTAGAAAGAAGGCTTAAAAATTGATAGAACAAGAAATTAAAATAATTATTAATAATATAAAAAAAGATATTAAAAGAACACAAATTAAAACAGCAGTACAAGTAAATAGAAATTTAATTATGTTGTATTTTAGATTAGGTAAAATATTGTATGAAAATTTTAAATATGGGAATAAATTCATAGATGAAATTTCTCGTGAATTAAAAATTGAATATCCAAATTCAAAAGGATATTCAGTTAGAAATTTAAAATATATGAAGAAATTTTATATAGAATATAAAGATAATAAACTTATGCAACAACTTGTTGCACAAGTTCCTTGGGGTCATAATATTGTCTTAATGGAAAAAATTAATAATATGGAAATTAGAAAAATTTATCTTCAAAGTATAATTAAAAATAATTGGGGTAGAGGAATGTTAATACATCAAATAGAAAGTAAATATCATTTAAGAATTGGAAATAGTAACAATAATTTTAAAATATCACTACCAACAAATGGTTCGGATTTGGCAAATTATATAGTAAAAGATCCTTATGTTTTTGATTTTATCTCTTTAAATAATAATTATAAGGAACAAGAATTAGAAAATGCTATGATAAACAAAATTAAAGATTTATTATTAGAACTCGGTAAAGGTTTTAGCTTTGTTGGAAACCAGTATAAAATATCTATGAAAGATAAAGATTATTTTATAGATTTATTATTCTATCACTTAGAATTAAGATGTTACATAGTTGTAGAGTTAAAAGCAACGTCATTTAAACCAGAATTTATTGGACAATTAAGTTTTTATGTGACTGCAATAGATGAAATATTAAAAAAAGAATTTGATAATCCTACTATTGGATTACTTTTGTGTAAAGAAAAAGATAGATTAAGCGTTGAGTGGTCACTTAAAGGAACTAATCTTCCAATAGGTGTTTCTTCCTATGAATTAGGTAAACATATACATAATGATATATTAGAAAAATTACCAACAGAAGAAGAAATTAATTTACATATAGATTTTATAGATAAGTAATATCATTTATATTATATAAAGTAAAATTTGATGACTAATAAAGTTATTTATTAAAAGAATATGTGGTTAATAATAAAAGGTTAGAGTATATAAAAAAAGAAAGCTTTTTGCTTTCCTTTAATCGTTTACTTCTAATTTTATTGAGTTAATATTATCCATCATGATACTTATGTAATCTTTTTTATCTTTTCTATCACTAGCACTAAGCGTTGATATAGTATTTAAGCTAACTGTTTTAAATTCATAATTGTTTTTTAAATCTTTTATGGTGTTATTTTCTTCTTCATTATCTTTTAAAAATATATAACTTATTTGTTTATTAGCTAAAAGTTTTTTTACATCTGCTATTGTCTTATCACTTAAATTATTATTTTCTTCTAATGAATAAATGGTAAAACCATATTTTTCAAGATATTTAAAAGTATCACTACTTACAACTAAAACAGGATTACTTGAAGATGACGCAATTTGTTTTAATTCGGCATCTATCTCTGATAAGCTTAGCTTAAGTTCTTCATAATTTTTATTAATCTTATCTTTTTCTATTTTTTCACTTATATATTCTTCTAATCCTTTTTTTATGTTTGATGACATCATTAAGAAGTTAGCGGGATTAAGCCAGTTTTCAGCAGGATCACTTGAATAATTCATTCCAAGTGAAGCATCAATTATTTTAATCTTTTTATTATTATTTAAAAGACTAACTGCATAATCTTTTTCTTTTTTTATTGTTCCGCTATAAACAAATAAATCTCCTTTACTATAATCACTTAATTGTTTTTTTGTTAAATTATAGTTTTTATAATTTGTTCCATCAGGGTAAACACTATAAATCGCTACGTTATCACCATATAAGTTCTCTAATATATATTCTACTGGATAAACGCTAGTATAAGCCGTCATTGAAGTTGTTACATCATCTTTAGAACATCCGGATAGTACAAATAATGAAAGCACTATACCTAGTATTAAAATAATTTTATTTTTCATTTTTCTTCTCCTTTTTTGGGACTGGATCATATCCAAAAGTTCCCCATGGATTACATTTTAATATCCTTATAGTACCTAGCCATAATCCTTTTATAACACCATGAGTTTTAATAGCTTGTTTCATATATTCTGAACAAGTAGGTATGTGTCTACAATAATCATGCCAAGGTCCTGGAATTTTTTGGTATAAATTTATCATCCCAATTAACATATTTTTTATCATATATTCATTCTATCATTTTTTTGAAAATAATGATAGTGTTAGAACTAAAAAAATAAATATTGTGCTTTACGTAAAGTGTTTTTTTTGTATTATTTTTTGTTTAATTTGTATGGACATAAAACCTATATTTATGGTATTATAGTGGTAGCCAGTGGAATAAAGTGGTAGATTGTGGGGGATATGTATGTTCATGGGAGAGTTTCATCATAACATTGATGATAAAACAAGAATTGTTATGCCTTCTAAGTTTCGTGAGGAACTAGGGGATACTTTCGTTATAACCCGTGGATTAGAAGGATGCTTATTTGTCTATTCAAAAGATGAATGGAAAGCTTTGGTAGAAAAACTAAAAAGACTTCCTTTTACTAAGAAAGATGCTAGAGCATTTTTAAGATTTTTCTTATCAGGTGCACAAGAATGTACGTTTGATAAGCAAGGTAGAATAGCTATTCCCATGCCACTTGTAAATCATGCTGATTTAAAAAAAGAATGTGTGGTTATTGGTGTTAATGACAGACTTGAAATTTGGTCTGAGAGTAAATTTAACGAATACTTTAATCAAAACGATGATAACATATCAGACATAGCAGAAGATTTGTTTGATAATATGGAGGTTTAAATGAAACACATAAGCGTTTTGTTAAAACAGACGATTGATTCGTTAAATGTTAAAGAAGACGGAATTTACATTGACTGCACCTTGGGTTATGCTGGTCATTCGAGTGCAATCTTAAAAAGACTTAAAAAGGGAAAATTATATGCTTTTGATCAGGATTCTGAAGCTAGAAGCTATAGTGAAAACGTTCTTAAAAAAATTGGTGATAACTTTGAAATAATTCCTACTAATTTTGTTAATTTAAAAGAGGAATTAAATAAACGAGGTGTTACTAAGATTGATGGTATTATGTTTGATTTAGGGGTTTCTTCTCCTCAACTTGATGATGCTACTAGGGGGTTTAGTTTTCACAATGATGCTTTTCTTGACATGCGTATGGATAAAACGGCATCATTAACTGCTTATGACGTGGTTAATGAGTATTCTTTTAATGATTTATACAAAGTAATAAAAGATTATGGTGAAGAAAAGTATGCAAAACAAATTGCAAGGGCTATTGAAGAAAAAAGAAGCATAAAAAAGATAGAAACAACGCTTGAATTAAGTGATGTAATATCAAGTGCGGTTCCAGCTAAGTATAAAAGACTTACTCATCCCGCAAGAAGAACTTTTCAAGCGATAAGAATAGAAGTTAATAAGGAATTAAGTATATTACCAAAAGCATTTAATGATGCTATAGATATGTTAAATAAAGATGGTAGAATGGCAGTTATTACTTTCCATTCTTTGGAAGATAAAATATGTAAAGATGTTTTTAGACAAAGATCGAAAGAAAATCCAATGTTTAAAGGGTTACCAAACATGCCAGAAGAATATTTACCAGAACTAAAAACGTTAAAGAAAATAAAACCTGATAAAAAAGAAATAGAAGAAAATAAAAGATCAAGAAGTGCAACTTTACGGGTTGCTATTAAACAAAAATAATAAAAGGAGGGATAATTATGGCTAGACAAAGAAAAAGAAAAACCAAATTTGAAAAAATGATGATAACGCTAACCGTTACTACCGTTATGTTTGTGTTCGTGTCTGTTTTCTTTTTTAAGGCACAATTATCCTCAGTAAACATAGAAGTAGAAAGACTTAAAAAAAGTGTTACTAAACAAGAAAAAGTAAACGAGAGTTTAACCATGAAAGTAAATGAACTTATTTCACTTGAAAACATGCAACTTGTTGCAGCGCAAGAAGGTTTAGAGTATAATAATAATAACGTTATTGTAATTCAAAAATAAGGGTGATTGATGTATGAAAAGAGAAATATTAAATAAAAACAAAAACGTAATTGCTAAAGTTTTTACTTTAATATTTTTTCTTTTTCTTTTTATTTTAGTTTTAAGATTAGGTTATTTGTGTCTTACTGGTAAAGTAGATGGAATAGATCTAAAGGAATTTTCTAATAAAAGAAATACCAAAAAAGAAACTTTATACGCGTTAAGAGGTAACATATATGATATTAATGGTGATGTTTTAGCACAAACAATTAATTCATATACAATAATAGCGTATTTAGATCCTTCTAGAAGTGAAGGTTATAGTAAACCACAACACGTGGTTGATAAAGAATTAACTGCGGAAAAACTTTCTACCGTACTTGATATGTCTAAAGAAAAGATTTTAGAAAGATTAAATAAAAAAGCTTATCAAGTAGAATTTGGATCAGCCGGTAAAGGGCTTACTGAACTTCAAAAAGAAGCCATTGAGAATTTAGGTTTATCTGGTATTGATTTTATAACAACTCATAAAAGATACTATCCAAATAATGATTTTTTATCTTATGTTGTTGGTTATACCACTCAGGATGAAAATGGAAACATGAATGGTGAAATGGGTATTGAAAAATCGTATAATAAAGAAATGACCGGAACTAATGGTTTTGTTGAATATCAAAAAGATTTAAATGGATATAAATTTCCTAATTCTAATGAAATTAGAAAAGAAAAAGTAGATGGTAATGATGTTTATTTAACGATTGATTCAAACGTTCAAATGTCTTTAGAAACGGTTGTTGATAAGGCACAAAACGATTCAAGTGCAGATTGGATAATAGCCGTTGTAGCGGATGCTAAAACTGGAAAAATTTTAGGTTCTGCAACAAGTCCGTCTTTTAATCCAAACACTAAAGATATTTCAAATTACTTAAACCCTCTTGTTTCATATACTTACGAACCCGGTTCAGTTATGAAAACTTATAGTTATATGGCAACTTTTGAAAATAATCCTAATTGGGATCCTTATGGAACTAATTGTGAAACAGGACCTTATACTATTGGAGAAGATATAGTAAGTGACTGGAACAAGACTGGATGGGGTACTATTGCTTACTCAAAAGGTTATACATTATCTTCTAATACTTGTGTTGCAAACATGATAAAAAATTATTTATCAAAACAAAAACTTATGGATTATTATATTAAACTTGGTTTTGGTTCTTTAACGGGTATAGATTTACCTAATGAATATAAAGGAAAAGTAAAGTTTAAATATGATGTTGAAGTGGTTAATGCAGGTTTTGGACAAGGTATTACAACCACACCTATTCAGCAAGTAAGAGCGCTAACTTCGATAGCTAATAACGGAGTTATATTAAATCCATATATCGTTGAAAAAACGGTTAATTCAACAACTAAAGAGGTAACATATAAAGCTGAAGTAAAAGAAGGAGAAAGGGTAGCTACCCAAGAAACAGTTGATAAAATTAAAAACTTAATGTACTTGGTTGTAAATAGCGAGGCATCTGAAACTACTGGTAGTAAATACCTGATGGAAGGGTATGATTTAATAGGTAAAACTGGTACAGCTCAAATAGCTAATCCTAGAACTGGAAAATATTACGAAGGTAAGTATGATTACATAACGTCCTTTGCGGGAATGTATCCGAAAGATAATCCAGAGGTAATAGTATATGTAGCTATGCAAAGAAGTTATAATTCTAATGTTTTACCAGAAACTGTTAAAACGATTGTAAAAGATACTGCAAAATATTTAGGAATATTTGATGAAGCACCTGAGTTGAATAAGGAAGTTACAAAGTATAAAATAGATAACTACAAGAATAAATCGGTAGAAAGTGTTAAGCAATCATTAGATGAAAAAGGAGCTAAATACGTAATATTTGGAAATGGTTCAAAAGTAATAGATCAATATCCTAATAAAAATACAATTGTTAATACCAAGGAAAAAATATTTATTTTTACAAATGATAATTTAATTACCATGCCGGATTTAACTAATTATTCATTTAAAGAGGCTGATGTTGTTTTGACCAAATTAGGTATAAAACATAATATTGATGGTGATGGATACGTTGGTTATCAAAGTATAAGTGCAGGTACCATAATAACTGAAGGTATGGAAGTTACTTTAAATTAAGATTAGAATAAACTAATCTTTTTTTAATTTTTAAATATTTTTTAGGGGGATTTAAAAATAAATGGCGAAATAT
>CALZLL010000002.1 GCA_945788325.1 uncultured Clostridium sp. | reverse complement strand
TCATTAATAGAAGATGCTTTAGAAGATGGATGGAACAGAGGTAAAAAAGAAGGAAGCGCTAAAGTTAAAATGGAAGTTGCTAAAAATCTTATAAAACAAGGAATAGATGAAGCAATTATATCTGAAAGTACTGGATTAACTATTAAAGAAATAGAAATGTTAAAAAAGTAAAACTTAATAATTAGTTTTACTTTTTAAATATGATATACTATTTAAAGAAAAGTGATGGTGTTTAAATGAAGAAAGTTGAGTTATTATCACCTGCTGGAAACATGGATTCTTTAAAGGCAGCGATAGAAGCCGGATGTGATGCTGTTTACGTAGGTGGTATTATGTTTGGTGCAAGGGCTTTTGCTGGTAATTTTTCAAATGATGAATTATTAGAAGCTATAAAGTATGCTCATTTATATGGTGTTAAAGTTTATCTAACAATTAACACGCTTGTTTATGATAAAGAGGTTGATAAATTTTTAGAATATGTTAGATTTGCTCATGAAAATAACATTGATGCGGTAATTGTTCAAGACTTGGGAATGTTTGATTTATTAAGAAGAAAATTTCCGAAACTTGAAATTCATGCATCTACACAAATGAATATTCATACTTATGATGGAGCTTTATTAGCAAAACAATTAGGTATTAAAAGAATCGTCATGGCAAGGGAAACACCAATAGACATAATAAAAAAAATAAAAGAAGAAATAGATATAGAAGTTGAAGTATTTATTCATGGGGCATTATGTATTAGTTATTCTGGTCAGTGTTTAGCAAGTGCGTTAATTGGTAAAAGAAGTGGTAATCGTGGAACTTGTGCTCAAGTATGTAGAAAAAAATATGACTTATATGATGAGAATAATAATAAACTAAATGATAATAATTATCTTTTAAGTACGAAAGATTTATGTACTTTAGAACATTTGGATGAATTAATAGAAATAGGTATTGATAGTTTTAAAATAGAAGGAAGAATGAAAAGGTCTGAATATGTTTATTTAGTTACTAAAATATATAGAAAGGCAATTGATAATTATTATAAAACTGGTAATTTAAACTTAAAACAAGATGATTTAATTAATTTAAAAAAGCTTTTTAACAGAGAATTTACCAAAGGTTTTATGTTAGGATGTCATAATGATAATTTTACTTATGAATTAAGGCCTAATCATAAAGGAATAGAGCTTGGTAGAGTACTAAAAAATAATAATAATGAATTAGAAATCAAACTAATTAATGATTTAAATGTTCATGATGGACTTAGAATTATTGATGATAAAGAAGATAAAGGACTTGTAGTTAATAAAATGTACGTTAACAATAAATCAGTTATTAAAGCTTTTAAAGGTAGTGTTGTAAAAATTAAATATGATAAATATGTTAAACCAGGATCAAAAATTGTTTTAACTACTGATTATAACCAATTAAATGAAATAGATGATATATTAAAACATAAACAAAGAAAAGTTTTAATTTGGGCAAACGTAATAGCTAGAAAAAATGATTTTTTAAAATTAAAGATAACTGATGGAATAAATACTATAAAAGTAATCTCAGATAAAAAGATTGAACCTTCAAAAAACAACCCAATAACTGAAGAAATAATAAAAAAACAGATTAATAAAACTGGTGATACTATATATAAATTTAGTAATATAAGTGTTTTAGTAGATGATGATATTTTTATAAATATAAAAGATATTAATAACATAAGAAGAAAGGCAATAGATGAATTAAATAATAAAAGATTATATGATTTAGAGTATGAAGAAAAAGAATATAATTTAGATGTTCCTAATTTCGTTGAGGAGAAAAAGGACGGTATATTAGTCCCTAATTTAAATAATTATGAAAATTTGAAAGAAAAATATGATGTTATTTATACCAGTAATTTAAAAGAATTAAATGATGATGTAATAATAAAATTACCAAGGGTTATTAATACTGATATAAACGTTAAAAATCCAGTTTTAATTGGTGATTTTGGAAGCATGTTAAAATATGAAAAGTTTGAAACAGATTTTTCTTTTAACGTGGTTAATTCATACACTGTTGCCTTTTTACATAGTATAGGGGCATACCGAGTAACACTTTCTTATGAACTTTCTTTAAAACAAATTGAAAAATTGGTTGAAACATATAAATCTAGGTATAAAAAACATCCTAATCTTTCGGTTATAATAAATAGTTATCCAGAATCCATGATAAGTAAGTTTAATTTAAATAAAAAATATAAAGTAAAAAGTAGCTACTTAAAAGATCAGTTTGGTAACAAGTTTTTGGTAAGAACAGAAAATAATAACATGATAATATATCATTATGATAAGGTAAATACATATGACAAAAAAAAATTATATGATCTTGGAATAAACTTGGTAAGAAAAAATGATTTGTAATTTTTTAAAGGATAGGTTTTTCTATCTTTTTTTGTTAATTTTTATTATAAAAAATCAATTGATTAATTGTAATTTTATTATATTTATAGTACAATTATAAATGATAGGAAAGTAGGGATAAACATGAATCAAAAAGAAGATTACTTAAAAAGTATGGGAGTAGATGTGGTAGCTGGAATAGCTAACATGATGGATTTAGAAACTTATAATGAAATGTTAGATGATTTTTATGATAGTTTTGATGAGGAAACATCCGCAATAGATAGTTTTAAAAATCAAGGAGATATGCCTAATTATGCAATAAAAGTGCATGCTATGAAAAGTAATGCAAGAAGTTTTGGGTTTATGAAATTAGGAGATATATGTTATGCTCATGAAATGGCTAGTAAAGCTAATGATATAAACTACGTTAATGAACATTATGATGAATTATTGAAAAATATCGAAGAAACAAAACAAATAATATCAAATTATAAGAATTTATAAAGGGATAAGGAGGAATTGGCATGAGTGATGAATTGCTAGAAAAAACATTAAAAAAGATGATTCTAACTGATGATTTAAGTATTTATTTATTTGATGTATTTAATGATTTGGTTACTAAGTATACGATTACTAGTGGTGCTTTAAGCATTGATAAAAAAGATACCATGACTAATTACTTAGAAGAAATTAAAACAAAGGTTCAATCACCTTATTTAAAAGGTTATATGAACGTTGTTTCCATACCTAAATTAAAAGAGGAACTAAACGAAGGAAAAGAAAAAGTAAATTTTAAATACCTAGCTTTAAGTGGTAAATGGTACGAAGCCGAAGCAACGATAATAAACGTTCAAGATAAGGAATTAATATTATTAATCAATAAACAAATAAAAGAAGACGTAACTACCTCTAAAGAAGCCAATGATTCTAAATATGATACTTTAATTAGAAGATTGGCTGATTCAATTATTAAAATAGAAAACGTTTTTAATTTAGATGAGAAAAAAACTAATATTAAAAACGTTGAAGATTACGTTGGGTCAATAATTAATGGCCTTACGACTTCATATCCTGATTTAAGGGTAAGTTTAAACAAAACCCAAGCTAACGTAAGTGGTAGGGTAGATGATGTTATATTAATCGTTGATGATGATATGCTTACTAGAAAAATGATTAAGAAAGTATTTGATGATGAATATAAAATAGTTATGGCAACTAATGGTAAAGAAGCTATTGATTATTTAGAAGAAAATTCTAAAAAGGGAATAACTGAATCATCTGATAATATTCTTGGTATTTTTCTAGATTTAACAATGCCTGTTTTAGATGGATTTGCGGTTTTAGAATATTTAAGTAAAAATAATTATCTATATAGAATACCAGTTATTATTATAAGTGGTGATTATGAAAAGGAAACTAAAGCAAGAGTTTATAACTATGGAGTTGCTGACATGCTTGAAAAACCTTTTGATTTTCAAGTTGTAAAACATAGAATTGGTAATTTTATAAATCTTTATAAATCTAGTAATTCATTAAATAATTTAATTAGTGATCAATCAAGAAATTTAAAAGATTTAATAAATCCTTTTGTAGAAAGTTATCAGTATGATTATGAAGCTAACATAAAAAATGTAAATGAACTTATTAGAAAACTTTCAAAACAAGTAATGATAGATTATCCTGAATATGATTTAACTGATGAAAAAATAGAAAAGATGGCTGATGCATCGATGTATTATGATATAGGATTTTATTCTATTCCTAGGTCAATTTTAAGTAAAAAAGATGGTTTTAATGAAAAAGAATTAGAAAAGATAAAGAAATATCCTTTATTTGGTTCTAAGATGCTTGATTATGTATTGTCTTTAAAGTCTGATGCCATGTATAAAAAGTACGCTGATAACATAACTAAGTTTTATCATGAAAATTATAATGGAACAGGATATCCAAATGGATTAAAAGAAGATGAAATACCATTAGAAGCTCAATTAGCAGCTATTTGTATAAATTATAATAATTTAGAAAGAAAGCATGGTAAAGTAGCTAAAGAAATGATAATTAAAAGAAAAGATGTTATGTTTAATCCTAAATTAATAGATAGTTTTTCTAAGATTATTGATTAATAAAAAATATCAAGGGAGTGTTTAAAGTGAAATATAATTTGTTTCCTAGTATGGGATTTACAATATGTGCGCTTGTATTTTTATTACTTGTTTCATTTATGTATCTTAGTAAAAAGAAGTTTAAGAACCTAGAAAATAATATATATGCTTTTTTACTTGTTTTAACGATTATTTTACTTGTTTTAGAAATAGTATGTGTATATACGATGAGTATTAGAGATATAATACCTTTAGTTAATGAAATATTATGTAGAGGCTACATTCTTGGTGCGATTATTTGGGTTACCTGCCTAATGATTTATATTTGGTCACTTGGAAATAAAAATAAAGTTAAAAAAAATAAAAAGAAAACTATTATTATAATTACAATTATAGCTATGTTTATAATTCCTATATTATTTATAATATCATGTTGTGCACCTATTACTTATACCGGAGGTAATGGTGTATTATACGTAATTGGTGGTGATGCTGTAAATGTTATATATTTTGTAGGATTCATACTTATTGTTTTATTACTATTTGTGTTGTTAAGAAATAGTATGAAATTACCTCTTGAGCAACGATCACCGATTTATTTTGCATCCGTGTTTTTTGTTATTATAACAGCAGGTCAAATTTTATTGGGATATGATTTTAATGATTTAACTTTTATATTTACTTTTTGTTTAATTACACTTTATTTTACTATTGAAAGCCAAGATAATAAATTGATTAATGAACTTGAGAAATCAAAGGAACAAGCAGAGTTAGCGGATCGAGCTAAAACGGAATTTTTATCAAATATGTCTCATGAGATAAGAACACCTATGAATACCATCTTAGGTTTTAGTGAATCGCTTTTAAATGAGAAAGAATTAACCGAAGAAATGGTAAAAAAAGATACTAAAAATATTTATGATGCTAGTATAAATTTACTTGATTTAATTAATAACATACTTGATATATCAAGAATAGAATCAGGGAAAGAATCAATTGAAGAAAAAGAATATTTATTAGAAAATTTAATTTTTGAAATTAATAGCGTTGTATCTTCTAAGATAAACAAAGAAGTTTTAGAGTTTAAGATAAACGTAAATAATAATATTCCTAGTAAATATTATGGTGATTACTCTAAAATATATAAAATAATTGTATGTACTTTAGTTAACGCAATTAAGTATACAAATTATGGTAAAGTAGAATTAAGTGTGGATGGAAAAGAGGAAGAAGATAAATTTTTATTAGAATTTACTATTTCTAATACTGGTCATGCAATGAAGACCGAAGATTTTGAAAAAGATTTTAATGACTTTGTTAAATTGGGTAATAGTACTCAAAATAATATTGACAGTACAACCTTAGGATTGATAATAGCTAAAAGATTATTATTGATGCTTGGTGGTGATATAAAGTTTTTAAATGAACCAGGAAAAGGCACCAAATATTATATTACTATAAAACAAAACGTTGTTGATAAAAATATGATTGGTAATATTTTTGAAACAAAAAATAAAGGTGTTACTAGTAGCGCAGATTTAATTGATTGTATTGGAAAAAAAGTACTTATTGTTGATGATAATAAAATTAATATTAAGTTAGCTAAAAGATTATTAGAAACATATAATTTTACAATAGATTCGGTAAATAGTGGACGTGAATGTATAGATAAAGTAAAAGAAAATAAATATGATATGATTTTTTTGGATCATATGATGCCTGAAATGGATGGTGTTTCAACCATGAAAGTCCTTAAAACTTCTGGATATAATATTCCACCAGTTATAGCTTTAACAGCTAATTCATATACTGGGTTAAAAGAAAAATATCTAGAAGCTGGTTTTAGTGATTATTTATCAAAACCAATTAATTATAAAGAATTAAACCATTTAATAAATAAGTTCTTTAACGAAGATAAAAAGGAGTGAAGTTTATGATAGCAGGATTAATGCTTACGATAGGAAGTTTACTATTTATCATTTTACTTTTAATTGTTTATTTTTCTAAACAAAGATTTTTATCAATTAGAAATAAAATATATCGTTACATGTTATTAGTAGAACTTGTTTTACTTGTATCTGAGTTAATAGCAACATTTTGTGTTGGGTATTGTAATAATGACTTTTTAAACTTATTTATTTATCGAATTCATTGGTCAACTGGAATTGTTTGGTTTTCCCTTCTTTATTATTATAGTATGGTATTTATAAGTAATATAAAGACTAATAATTTATGGGAAATAATTAATTATGATAAAAAAACTAAAGTTATGAGTATTATCTTTTTATTAGCTGCTTTAGGATATTTCTTTGTACCTTTTGAAAGACTTAATCCATCCAGCATATCTTATATACCAGGTCCAGCGTCTTATTATGTTTTAGCATTTTGTGCTTTTTCTGTTTTTTCAATCGTTATATATATATTAAGAAATGGTAAGCAAGCTAGCAGGAGAAATAAAATTTCTGTTTGGATTATGATAATAGAATTAGTGGTGATATTCGTTCTTCAAGTAAGTTTTCCATATATTGCAATATCTGCAATAGGAGTTGCAATTCAGATGTTTTTCTTATATTTTAATATAGAAAATCCAGATTTAAAAATAATAAAAGAACTAGAAAATGTAAAAAATGATATAGAAAGATCTAACAGGGCTAAATCAGACTTTTTATCAAATATGTCCCATGAAATAAGATCACCAATGAATGCTATAATAGGATTTAGTGAAACGTTACTTAATAGTCCAAATTTTGATGAGAAAAGTGCTAGAGCAGATATTAAACACATAGCATCAGCAGGTAATAACTTACTTGATATAATAAATAATATTTTGGATATATCAAAGATAGAGTCTGGTAAAGAAACGTTAGATAAAAAGGAATACTCACTAGGTAGTGTAATAATGGAATTATCTAGTATAATAGAAGCTAGATTAGGTGATAAACCAGTTAAATTAATTCTTGATGTAGATAAAAATATTCCTTCTAAACTATATGGTGATTCAACTAAATTATTTCAAATATTACTTAACATTTTAACAAATGCAGTTAAATATACTGAAGTTGGTAAAATAAAATTAACTATTGAAGGAACAGCTGAAGGTGATTATGAAAAACTTAACTTTAAAATAACTGATACGGGTTATGGTATAAAAAAAGAAGATTATAATAAATTATTTGAGAAATTTAGTAGGCTAGATACCGCAACATCTAATGAAATAGAAGGAACTGGGTTAGGGCTTGTAATTACAAAAAAATATGTTGATTTAATGGGTGGTAAAATTTGGTTTGAAAGTGAGTATGAAGTTGGTACTACTTTCTATGTAGAAATAAAGCAAAAAATCATAAATAACATAGCTTTAGGAGACATAACTGAACCAATTAAAAACGATAAAGAAATAAATTATTTAAATTGTTCTAAATATAATGTTTTGATAGTAGATGATAACAAGCTTAATATAAAAGTAGCTAGTAGAATACTAGGAAAATATAATTTTAATATTGATACTGCAAATGGTGGTAAAGAATGTATTTACAAAGTAAAAGAGGGAAATCATTATGATATAATTTTTTTAGATCATATGATGCCAGAAATGGATGGAATACAAACTCTTCATATATTAAAAAAATTAGATGGGTATGACATGCCTCCAATAGTTGCATTAACCGCTAATGCAATAACCGGTATGAAAGAAATGTATTTAAGAGAAGGATTTGATGAATATTTATCAAAACCAATAAACATTAATGATTTAAATAAAATTATATATAAATATTTTGAAAAATAAAATATCAATGTTATAATGATAGAGGTGATTAATTATGAAAAATATGTTGAAATTTTTAGTAGTTATTTTTGTATTATTTACTTTAAGTGCTTGCGGAGGAAAAACAATTTTAACAGATAATGGCTTAAATAATAAACTTATCGAAATGGGATTTGATACAAATGATATAACTGATAGTATTGAAGATTCTAATATTAGCGTTGTAAGAACTGCTAATAACAGAACATACCAAATAGAGTATTATGTATTTAAAAATGATGAATCAGCAAAATTAGCTTTTGAAAACAATATGAAAATGTTTAAAGCTAATAAAAAATATAAAGGAAAATTAAAAAGTGCTAAAAATTATGATAAATATATTCAAGAAACTAATGATTATTATAACGTAGTTTCTAGAAATAAGAATATACTAATATATGTATCAGTTAATATAGATAATAAAAAAGATATAAAAAAGGTACTTAATGAATTAGGATATTAGAGCTTAATGCTCTTTTTATTTTGAAAAAATTAGGGGGATTTTAAAAGTTATGTCTAATAAATAAAGTAGGAGGTGATAAAAAAATATAACTCTTACTTTTTTTATTTTATATAAATATTTTTAAAAGGAGGTTTTAATGAAGAAAGTAGTAATAATAATTATTAGTTTTATATTCTTATTCATAAATAATAAAAATATATTAAGTAATGAAAAAAATAGTAAGAATTTAAGACAAGAAAGTAAGCAAGAAAATATAGAAACAAAAAAATATGAATTTTATGTAGCAAATGTTCCAAAAATTAATCAGGATTACACAATTAGTTATTATGATGGTTATAAAAAAACTAGTAATAATTTAGTTGAAGATGAAATTATGTTTGAAAGTGAAAAAAGCATTAGTAAAGAAGAAAATAATATGATTATTAATGATGTTATAAATGAAGAAGATATAACAGATGAAAAAGAAGAATTAGTTATTGATGAAAATAAAGTAGAAGATATTTTAGAAATAGATGAAAATAAAGATGATAATTTAAATAATAGTTCATCTGAACAAATAAGTAATGACGAAGAAAAACAAGAAATTATTGAAGAAGTAAAAGAAAATTATACTAATATAAAAAATGGTTTTTATGATGAAGATGGTAATACTTACTATTATGAAAATGATAGTAAAATAACTGGTATAAAAAGTATCGATGGTGTAAATCATTATTTTTCACCCGTTGGTAAATATTTAGGAACTAATAATATTAAGGTAGTTGATGTAAGTTATTATCAACGAGATATCAATTGGGATACTTTTTCAAAAGAAAGTGATTGCTATGGGGTAATATTAAGATTGGGATATTATGAAACTTTAGATAAAAAGTTTGAAAGAAATTTAAGTGAGTTAAAACGATTAAACATACCTTATGGTATATATTTATTTAGTTATGCAAGTACTTTAAATGGTGCAAAAAAAGAAGCGGATTTTACTAACAAAATGATTAGTAAATATGATATACATCCTAGTTTAGGTATTTATTATGACATAGAAAGTTGGAGTACAAAAAGTAGTAATTCAAATAGTATTACTAAAAATATGTATGATAAAATTATTCAACATTATATAAATAGTGTTAGTAATTATACGAATTATAAATATAAAGTTAAAGTATACTCTGGAAGATGGTATGCCATGAATAGGCTAGGTAGTATTTCTAAAAAATACGTTGATTGGGTAGCGGAATATAATAAAACTTGTAAATATGATGATTATTATTCAATGTGGCAATATACTTCTAAAGGAAGGGTTCCCGGAATAAATGGTAACGTTGATATAAGTTATCTTTATTAGTTATGGATTATAATTTATATATATGTTAGAATAAATACCCATAGGTGATTATTAATGAATGAGATTATTAAAAATATAATTCAAAATATTAATCCATGGAAATTATCATGGGATAACATAGATGATACAAATTGTTATGCATGGGCTTTAGGAATTGATTTATCATCTCAAGAATTAGAGGAAAAAAGTAATATGGATGTTTATAATGTGGGAACGGTAAGTAATAATTATTGTTCTATTCAGACAAACGATGAATTAATTTATGCTTTAAAGGAAGATTTAAAAATATTAAGTATAAATATTGAAGAAGTAAATATAGATTATGAATTGAACAAAAAAGAGTGGAAAATAGCATTATTTAATACAAAGCCATATTATGAATGTGGTCTATTTATGACAGATTTTCATTTTCTAAAACAAATTGATAATTTTAATTGGAGTCATAAAAATGGTTATTTTAAAAAAATAAGTTTTTTGGATTCAGAAAATAATATAATAAATAATCCTGTTGCTGCAAAAATTTATGTCGATGGTAATAAAGAAATTAAATATGATTATGTCGCTACCTATAAATTAAATTTAAAATAAAAACAAAACTAACCAATTGGTTAGTTTTATTATTAAAACCATCTTCTAGGTGGGTATGGATAATAAGGACCTGGTTGATAATAATATACTGGTCTTCTATTGTAACCATATCCATTATTCCAAAATGCAGGAGCTATTGCAGCACCTGTTACACCGCCTAATAAAAAAGGAAATACAAATCCACCAGCGAGTCTTTCGTCTTTATTATTACTTGTTTGATAACCAGCAGGCACGTAATATCCATACATCATGTTATTATATGGTATTTGTGTAGAAACTTGGTTTTTTTGATTCATTTACTTCACCTTCCTCAAAGTATTATATGTAATAAAATAAATTGGGTTATTAGTTAAAATATGATATAATTTTTATGTTGGAAGGTGAAGTATAAAATGAGTAAAATAAAAGTAATGGATGATTCTTTAGCAAATAAAATAGCAGCGGGAGAAGTTGTTGAAAAATGTGTTAGCGTAGTAAAAGAATTAGTTGAAAACAGTGTGGACGCAGGAGCGGATGAAATAAAAATAGAAGTTGTAGAAGCTGGTACTAAACTAATAAAAGTAATAGACAATGGAACTGGTATGGATCACGATGATGCTTTAATGGCTTTTCAAAGGCACGCAACAAGTAAACTTTTAGATGAAATGAGTCTTTTTAGAATTTCATCATTAGGTTTTAGAGGAGAGGCGTTACCTTCAATTGCATCAGTTTCTGAAGTTACTTTAAAAACATCTACTGGAGATGTTGGTACTAAACTTAAAATAAATGGTGGCAAATTAATAAGTGATGAAGCTTCTGACGCAAGACGTGGTACTGAAATAACCATAAAAAACTTGTTTTATAATACTCCAGCTAGATTAAAATATTTAAATAGTATATATAGTGAATTAGCAAACGTATGTGAGTACGTAAACAAAATGGCTCTTTCTTATCCAGATAAAAAGTTTACTTTAATAAGTGATGATAAAGTATTGTTAAATACTGATGGTTCTGGTAATTTACTTAAGGTAATAAAAGAAATATATGGTAGTGAAGTAGCTAGAAAAATGAAAAAAATATCGGTATTTAACGATGATTATGACGTTGATGGTTTTATCTCATTACCAGAAGTTACAAGATCTTCTAGAGCACATATGATTACGCTCGTTAATAATAGGGTAGTAAGAAATAATGAATTAAATCGTGCTATAAATGATGCTTATCATACATATAAACCAGAAACAAGATATCCAATCGTTGTTTTAAATATAAATACTGATCCATCACTTATAGACGTAAACGTTCATCCATCCAAACTAGATATAAAATTTAGTAATTTTGATGACTTAAAAGAATTAATAAAACAAGGAATAAAAGAAGTATTAGATAAAGCTCTTCTAATTCCAAAAATAGAGAAAAAAGAAATTAAAGAAGAAAAACCAAGAGTAGAACTTCAAAGGCTAAACCTAGAAAGGGAAAATGTTATTGAAAGTGATATCATAGATTATTCATTGTTTGATGAATCTGTTATGGAAGTAAATGAAGATATAGAAAGTTATAACAACGAAGAAGAGATATCTTTCGATGATGAAAAGAAAAAAGTTATTATGCCAGAAATGTATCCTGTTGGTTTAGCTAAAGGAACATATATAATTTGTCATAACGAACTAGGTCTTTACATGATAGATCAACATGCTGCTAAAGAAAGAATTAACTATGAAGGATATTTAAAATCATTCGGTAATCCTAAAAGTGATAGTATAAGAATGCTTATTCCTTTAACACTTGAATTTCCATCAAATGAATTTATTATAATAAAACAAAATTTAAACATTTTAACAGATATGCATTTTGACATTGAAGAATCAGGTATTAATTCTTTTGTTATAAAAGAACATCCAACTTGGATTAAAGAAGGTTACGAGATAGAAAGTATAAAGAAAATAATTGAAGTATTAATTAGTGAAGAAAAACATTTTACCATTGAAAAATTTAGGGAAAAAGCTGCTATTATGCTTAGTTGTAAAATGGCTATAAAAGCTAATACAAACATAAGTATGGAAGAAATGGAAGCACTTGTTAATGATTTAAGAAAATGTGAAAATCCATATACATGTCCACATGGAAGACCTACTACTATTTTTTATAGTAATTATGAACTAGAAAAGTTATTTAAAAGAGCTATGTAATTTTGGATATGTATAATTAAATAATGTTTGGAGAAAAGAATATGAAAATAGAAATTAGTCCTTATGATATTAAGAATTTAAAGCCAATTACTAATTCAAGACATAAAGGTAATTTTGGTAGCTGTTATTTATTTTTTAATAAAGCTTTAAAATATCTTGATATGGATAAAGAAATTTTAAAAAAAATAGATATAGAAAAAAGATTAGACGAATTATCAAAAATAAGAATTGATGGCGTTTCTTTACCTATAAATTTAGTTTATGTAAATGATAAATTTACTGGGTATACCATGCCATATTATAATGGACCTAATTTAAAAAATATCCTATTAAAATATAAGTTAGGAAAAATAAATATTAATGAAGAAGATATAGAAAAAGCTTATAATATTATATTAAATAAAATACAAACATTATCTTATAATAAGATAAAAATAAATGATATAAAACCGGATAACATAATTTATTATAACGGGGACTTTAAAATAGTTGATTGTGATTTTTATCAAGTAGTAGATGATATAAGTTTAGATGATATATTAAAATACAATTTAAAATTATTAGATGAAGCATATAAAAAAATAATGAAAGATTATTTTGATAGTTATCAAGATGATGATGTAATAAAAAAAGAAATAAGGATGTGATATTGGTGATAATGGCAGTAGTAGGACCAACGGCAGTTGGCAAAACCAAGATGTCTATTGAGCTAGCTAAAAAATATAACGCAGAGATAATATCATGTGATAGTATGCAAATATATAGAAAAATGGACATTGGAACGGCTAAGGTAACAGAAGAAGAAAAAGATGGTATTAAGCATCATATGATAGATATTAAAAATGTTGATGAAGATTATTCAGTATATGATTATCAAAAAGATGCAAGAAACGTACTTAATAAATTATTAAAAGAAAATAAAAACGTTGTTATTGTTGGTGGTACAGGTTTATATTTAAAAGCATTACTTTATAATTATGAATTTAAAGAAAATAGTGAAAAAAAAGATTTCTCTAATTATTCTAATGATGAATTATATAGCATGGTAAAGAAAATAGATAATGATACTAAGATTCATGTTAATAATAGACAAAGATTAGAAAGCTTTTTAAATAATCATGATGTAAATGATAAAGTTATTTCTGATAAGATGTTATATGATGCTAAAATAATAGGTCTTACAAGACCTAGAGAAGAATTATATGATGCCATAAATAATAGGGTAGATGAAATGATAGATAACGGATTATTAGATGAAGCTAAATATTTTTATGATAATAAAATAACTGGAAAAGCTATTAATACTGCTATAGCATACAAGGAATTATATCCTTATTTTGATAAAAAAATAACGTTAGAAGAAGCTAAAGACTTAATAAAGAAAAAATCACGTAATTACGCTAAAAGACAATATACTTGGTTTAAACATCAAATGAATGTCAAGTGGTTTGACATAAACATAAATAAATTTGATGAAACTATTAATGAAGTAATTGATTATATTGAAAATAATTAATATTTTTTGTATTATATTAATAGTAGAAAGAGGTGCTTTTATATGGCTAAGGGAAAAGTAGGAAGACCATCTAAAATAGATAAAGATACAATGAAAGCTGCAAACATTAGTTTTGCAATCGTAGTAATAATATTACTTTTATTATTATCTTTAGCAGCATTATCAGTGGTTAATCCTAGCATGTATGAAGCACTTAAGGCATCAATAGCTAATTTGTTTAAATAAAAAATTCCAGAAAAATTGGAATTTTTTTATTTTGCTTCTATATAAATTGAATTATCAAAGTTATGCTCTCCATCATCTTTACTTATTAAAGTATTAGTATCTATTAAAAAGTAATCATCATTTAAAGCATCAGAACCATCGCTCATAATTGGATCATCCCACGTAAGATCTAAATGTAACCATTTACCTTCTACGTATACTAAGTTCCATACGTGACTACTTGATGATATACGATAGTTTTTAACGTTTAAACGTTCAAGAAATAGTTGCATAGCATCAGTATAACCACTACATATTCCAGCACCATCAATTAAAACACCATAAGCGGTACTTGAATTAACGTTTGATAAGCCAGTTGTATTATTAGAATCATACTTTGTGTTATTAATTATATAATCATGAAATATTTTTATGTTTTCAGTAGTATTTTTACTTGAATCATAATATTTGTTATATATCTCATCAACTTTTTCATTTAGCATTTTTATTTGTTCATCAGAATATCTATTTTCTTTTTTTAAAGTTACTTTACCAGTAGAGGTAAAAGTGGTATTAACTTTTTCAAACGTATTATATGGATGTACAAAATTACTTAAATCCGTTAGGAAAGAATTATTTTGAACTATTTGTTTTATATCGTCGCTACAGGTTAAATAATCAGGATCACAAATTACCATGTATTCATTCCATCCGGCATCTAAAAAAGTATATATCATATCCCTAACATCATTTTTATTTTTTATTGTTGTTTCTTCATTAATTTTAACATACTCATAATTTTCTTTTTTACGATAATCATTATCAATTAGCGTCTGTTTAATTTCTGTTTGTAAATATTTTTTATATATGTATTCAATCTTATTTGTTATTAAATAAAAATTATCTTTTATCAAGTAAGCACAAATTAATATTGCTACCACCATGATTGTTGTTTTAATAAGTTTCTTAGCATTCATATTATCACCATAAATATTATACCAATAATGCATAAAAAAAAGAAGTATAATTACTTCGTTTCATTTAATTTTTTACTTAAGTTAGATTTTAAACGTGCTGCTTTATTTTTAGTGATAATTCCTTTATTACATGCTTTATCAATTCTTTTATTAGCAAGGTTAAGATTTTCTTGATTAATATCTTTTCTTGCTTTTTTAACAGCGGTTTTCATAGCTCCTTTAGGACCAATGTTAGAATCGTGTTTTACAGCTGTAACCTTAACTCTTTTTTTAGCACTTTTAATATTTGGCATTTTTTCACCTCCTGGCGCACATAACTTCTTATAGTTTATCAAAAAAAATATAAAAAATCAATAAAAATTAACGTTTTTGGTAAAAATATAATTAGGTGATAATAAATGCATAATATAGATTTAAAAAAATATGAAATTAGAACTGATATGGCAATTGATTTAACTGAAAAGGATAAAAAAACGTTTAAGCCTCTTTCTTACATAAAAGATGGAGTTAAAATATCATGGCTTAAACTTGATAAAAATAATAACATAGGTAAAAAAGAAGGTACATATTTAACTTTAGAATTTAATGATGTAACAGATGATGATTCAAAGAAAATCATCTCAAAAGTCTTTATGGAAGAATTTAAAAAGATGCTTGAGGTTGTAGGATACAAAAAGAATATGAAAACAACTATTATAGGATTAGGTAATGCAAAATCTACCCCTGATGCATTAGGTCCTTTTTCAACTGATAAAATAATAGTTACTAAGCATTTTTTTGATATGAATATAGATGTTGATGAAAGTTTTTCTAACGTATCGGCATTTTATCCAGGAGTAACTGGCACTACCGGAATTGAAACAAGTGATTTTATTAATGGAGTAGTAAAAGAAGTAAAGCCTGATTTAATAATCGTAATTGATGCTTTGGCATCAAGTTCGATATCAAGGGTAAATAAAAGTATTCAAGTTTCAAACGCAGGTATTTCACCAGGTAGCGGTATTGGTAATAAAAGAAAGGAAGTATCCAAGGAAACTTTGGGTATTCCCGTTATTGCAGTTGGGGTTCCAACGGTTGTTGATGCTGTTGTTATAGTAGCAGATACAATTAATTATATGACAAAAAATTACGTATATAATAAAAGTTTTCAAAATAAAAAATCTTCTAAATTTATAAATAAACCAGTAAATTATTTAAATGGAAAAATAGATGTAACAGAAGATGATAAAAAAACTTTATTAGGTTTAGTGGGTACTTTAAACGAAAGAGAATTAAAAGATTTAACGTATGAGGTTTTAACACCGATTGGTTATAATTTAATGGTTACTCCAAAAGAAGTAGACTTTGTTATAGAAAAGTTAAGTGATGTAATAAGTTATGGTATAAACCATAGTTTGCATGAATTATAAATAATAAACTAACTTCGACAAATATAATGATTATTTCATGATAGTTTTATATTAGGTGATCATCATGAAAGAATTTAAAGCTAAAAAAATAAATAATAAGAAAAAGAAATTAAAAAAAATAAGGGTGGTTATTTTTACGTTCTTTTTCTTTTTTGCATATGTATTTATGATTAAATATTTAGAAAATAACAAACTAAAAAAAAGTGTTTTAGATGAAGATGTTAACTATGTTAATTTTAACGTATCAAAACTAGTAGAAAGTAAAATAAACAAAGTAATAAATAATCCAAGTACCTTGCTTAATGATACTATAAAAAATGTTAAACAAGTTGAGGTAGAAACAAAAAAAACGAGTGTTAGTGATAAAAAAAATGAAAATACTATAAAAAAAGAAGAACCAGTAATTTATATTTATAATACTCATCAAACTGAAGAGTATGTTGATTATAGTGTATATGAAGCTGCTAAAAAGTTAAATGACATGTTAAATAAAAATAGCTACACATCCTATTTTGAAGAGCAAAGCATAAAGGTATTTCTTGAACAAAACGATATGAAATATTATAAATCATATACTGCTTCTAGAAAATATTTAGGTGAAGCTATAATAAAGTATCCGTCTTTAACTTATTTTTTTGATATTCATCGTGATTCAGTACCAAAAAATAAAAGTACTATATCTTATAATGATAAAAGCTATGCTAAGGTACTTTTCGTTGTTGGGACAGATAATCCTAATAATCAAATAAATTATGAAAATGCTAATAAATTAAATGAGTTAATTAAAAGTAAAGTGCCTAACATTAGTCGTGGTATTGCTAAACATGGTGGCAAAGGATATAACGGAGTTTACAATCAAGACGTATCAGAAAACACCTTTTTAATAGAAATAGGAGGGAAAGAAAATACTAAAGAAGAAGTAGAAAATACAATAAATATTATATATGAAGTCATATTAGAATACGTAAGAGGTGTAATATGATAAGTTATAAAAAAATATTTCATGGGTTTATTTGGATTTTATTTTTCTCCTTTTTAGTTCTTTATTTTGCGCAAGCTGGAGGATATTATGAAGACTTAAATAATAAAAAAACAACTCTAACGGAAGAAAAAATAAAAGAGTTTGAAGAAGATGTAAAAAGTGGAAAGGAAATAAAGGTAGAAAATTACGTTGTAAACATGAAAAAAGATTATGGAAATAAAGTATCTAGTTTTGGACTTTTTACATCAAAGATATTTGCTAAATATTTTAAGAAAAGTATGAACGTGGTATTTGGTGGTATAGATAAGATGGTTAATGATTAAATACTATTTTGACAATAAAGTATAAATTATATATACTTTTAATTAGGTGATAACATGAAAAAAATATATATTGCAGGATATGATGTATTTAGTGATGATGCATTAAAAATTGGTGAAGAATATAAAAAAATATGTTCCATATATGGTTTTTGTGGACTATATCCATTAGATAATAAGTTATCAAGTTCTAAAGATATATTTAATGGTAATATAAGTCTTATAAACGAAAGTGATATATTAGTCGCTAACTTAAATAATTTTAGAGGACAAACAATGGATGATGGTACCGCTTTTGAATTAGGATATGGATATGCTAAAAATAAAATATTATATGGGTACATAGATAGTGATTTAGATATGATAAGTAAAATAGGAAAAAAAGATGATGAAGGTTATAACGTAGAAGATTTTGGATTACCAATAAATTTAATGATAGCAGAATCTGTTAACATAGTAGAAGGAGACTTTGAAGATTGTGTTAAAAAACTAAAATATGATTTGACAAAACAACGTTAATTATATATAATCAAGTTATATTTAAAGTGTTGATCAAGAATAGTAGCTAAAATAAGTATTAAAGAGAGTGATTGGTTGGTGTAAAATCACATATAAGTTTTAGTAAATGGACTTGTGAATGGATACCGAAAGAAATATCAAGTAGGCTATCTCGGTAGTTAACCGTTACCTTATAACATATGTATGATGGTACATAAATTAGGTGGCAATAAAAATAAGAATAAACTCTTATCCTACTATAGGATAGGAGTTTTTATATTAAAGGACGTGATAAAATGATATTAGATAAACGATGGTGTGTTATTATATAAAAAATAAAATATAAATATATAAGAAAGAAGGAAAAATTATGAAAAAAATGTTAACTGGTTTACAACCAACAGGTACAATTACTTTAGGTAATTATATTGGCGCAATTAAAGAAATGATAAAAATGCAAGGAGAATATGAATCTTATTTATTTGTTGCAGATTTACACGCAATAACCGTGTACAATGAAGAATTAAATTTAAATGATGCTACAAGAAGTTTAGTAGCTTTATATTTAGCTTGTGGTATTGATCCAGAAAAAAATACTATATTTGTTCAATCTCAAAATGAGTATCATGCTAATCTAGGTTGGATTTTAGAATGTACTTCATATTTTGGAGAACTATCTAGAATGCATCAATTTAAGGAAAAGTCTAAAAATAAAGAAAACTTTACGGCAGGATTATTTACATATCCAGCATTAATGGCAGCGGATATATTACTTTATGATATTGATATAGTTCCTGTTGGTATTGATCAAAAACAACACGTAGAATTAGCTAGAGATGTTGCGATAAGATTTAATAATAGATATAAAGATACATTCGTAATTCCAGAACCTGTTATGCCAGTATCAGGAGCTAAAATACATGATTTACAAGATCCTACAAAAAAAATGAGTAAATCAGCTGAAAATGATAAAGGAGTTATAAAGTTACTTGATTCTCCAGAAGTTATAAGAAAAAAAATAATGTCAGCAACAACTGATTCTGAAATGAGAATAGTTTATGATGAAGAAAATAAACCTGGTATTTCTAATTTAATTACCATATATTCTAGTTTAACTAATATGACTATAAAAGAAGTTGAAGAAAAGTATGCAACTTCTAACTATGGTACATTTAAAAAAGATGTGGCAGATGTAGTAGTAAATACAATAACTGATATTCAAAATAAGTATAATGAATTAATAAATAGTTCTAAGTTAGATGATATATTAAGACAAGGTGCAGAAAAAACCAGAAAGATAGCTAAAGAAAAACTTGAAGAAGTAAAAACTAAAATGGGATTTTATAAATAATAAAAAGCTTTTAAAAAGGCTTTTTTTGTGTTATTATATAAAACATTTATTGGGGATATAACGTATATGTATAAATTTGAAAATGATTTTAAAAAATATTTAGAAATGAGAAAAAAAGTAAATGGTTCTTATGGGAATTTTTATAAAAGTTATATGAGATTTATAGATAATGCTTTAGTTAATAATTCTATACAAATAGGTAAACCAGTTAAATATAATAGTTATATGGTTAAAAATAAAAAAGATGTTATAAACATAATGGATTTATATAATAATGATTTATTATTTTATGAATATAATGGTGAAATAGAAAGAATGTTTAATGATATATTATCAAGATATAATATTAATTATAAAATAAATAAAAAAATATTATCTGCAAACGATATAAATGAAATAACTGATCAAATAGTAAGAACCATGAATCCTATTGTTATTAACGTTTGGTTTTATATTTTAAAAATTGTTATGTATAATCACGGAGTATATATTATACAAGCTCACGAATATTTAGATAAATACTTTAATATATTTAAAAAATATTATGAGTGTATTTTAATTAAAAATGAAGTAGATGAAGATATAATTAAAAAATTAAGAGATCTAATAAATAATCCATTTTTTAAAGTTAAAGATTTTAAAAGCAAGGAAGAATATTATAAAGAACTAGTAGAATATACTAAAAGACATAATAATATTATAAAAGAACAAGAAAAAAAAGTTGTAAAAGTGGAGCATAAAAAACCAGAAGAAAAAAATATTGAACCTAAAAAAGTAGATAAACATTTAATAAATATTGAGTATTTTGAAACAAAAGTAGTAGATGATACCAAAGAAGAAATAAAAAACTATGTTGATGCTTATTTACCAGCTTTATGTAATGTTAGTACTATTCCAAATATTGAAGAAGTATTACCATCTAGTTATTTAAATAATTATGAAGATATTATGTTAGCTATTTTAGAGGCTTTTGAACAATATTGTGAAGATAAAAAAACTTGTACTATGATTGATACACATATATATTTAGAAATAAAGTCAAGAATAAAGAGTCTTAATTAAGACTTTTTTTATTTTATTTGATATAATACTAAAAGGTGATTACTTATGAAAAAAGAAAATATAAGAAACTTTAGTATTATTGCACACATAGATCATGGTAAGTCAACGCTTGCTGATAGAATAATGGAAAAAACTGGTGCTGTTACTAAAAGAGAAGCTAAAGCTCAATTATTAGATCAAATGGATTTAGAGCGTGAACGTGGAATTACTATAAAGTTAAACGCGGTTGAGTTAACTTATAAAAAAGATGGACAGACTTATTTATTACACCTTATTGATACCCCTGGACACGTAGATTTTTCTTATGAAGTTTCAAGGTCTTTAGCAGCTTGTGAAGGAGCAATACTTGTTGTTGATGCATCGCAAGGAATAGAAGCTCAAACGTTAGCAAATCTTTATCTTGCACTTGAAAATAACTTAACTATAATTCCTATCATTAATAAAATAGATTTACCAAATGCTGATGTACCAAGAGTAAAAAAAGAAATAATAGATACCTTTGGTTTTAATGAAGAAGAAATAATCTTAACAAGTGCTAAAACTGGAGTTGGAATTGATGAACTTTTAGATGCTATCGTAGAAAAGATTCCGGCACCTACTGGTGATGATAATGATAAACTGCAAGCTTTAATCTTTGATAGTTTTTATGAATCTTATCGCGGAGCTATTATATGGCTTAGGGTTGTAAATGGTAAGGTTAAAGTTGGTGATAAAATAAAAATGGTATCATCAGGAGCTTTATATGAAGTAGTTGAACTAGGTAAGCATGATCCGAAAGAAAGAAAAGTAAATTCTTTAGAAGCAGGAGAAGTTGGATATCTTTGTGCATCAATTAAAAGTGTTAGTGATATTAAAGTTGGTGATACGATTACTAACGCTAAAAATCCTGGTACTTTACTTCCTGGTTATAAACCTATGAAACCAATGGTTTTCTGCGGACTTTATCCAATAGAATCAAATAAGTATACTGATTTAAGAGATGCGTTAGAGAAACTAAAACTAAATGATGCTTCTTTAAGTTTTGAACCCGAAACTTCAACAGCTTTAGGTTTTGGATTTAGATGTGGTTTTTTAGGTATGCTTCACATGGATGTTACTGAAGAACGCATAGAACGTGAATTTGGTGTTGATATAATCGCAACAAGTCCATCAGTTGTTTATGAAGTTATTAAAACGGATGGGGATGAAGTATTAATTGATAACCCAAATGAAATGCCTGATCAATCAAAGATAAAAGAAATAAAAGAACCATATATTAAAACTAATATTTTTGTACCAAGTGAGTTTATTGGTTCAGTAATGGAATTATGTCAAGATAAAAGAGGAACTTATCTAGACATGGATTATATAACGAAAGATAGAGTAAACATTCATTATGAATTACCTTTATCTGAGGTTGTTTATGATTTCTTTGATAAATTAAAATCCTTTACTAAGGGATATGCCTCATTTGACTATGAAGTAATCGGTTATAAAACAAGTAATTTAGTCAAGATGGATATTTTAATTAATGGTGAAGAAGTTGATGCTTTATCTACTATTACTCATAAGGATTTTGCATATACTCGTGGTAAGGCCGTGGTTGAAAATTTAAGAAAATTAATACCAAGACAATTATTTGAAGTACCAATTCAAGCGGTAATTGGTACCAAGGTAATCGCAAGAAGTAACATTAAAGCGATGAGAAAAAACGTACTAGCTAAATGTTATGGCGGAGATATTACCCGTAAAAGAAAGTTACTAGAAAAGCAAAAAGAAGGTAAAAAAAGAATGAAAAGGGTTGGCAATGTAGAAGTGCCACAAGAAGCATTTTTATCGGTTTTAAAAGTAGATAGTGATTGATAATCATTTAAGGGGGGGAAATATAAATGAAGGTAAAAGCTAAAATAATGCCAGCTAAAATAATACATTTAGAATATGGTGATTATAAAGTTAACGTAGACTTAAATCGTACTAAATCAATAGATGGATACATACCAATAATGGATGTAAAAGAGTTACCAAACAAAATGCTTGAAGTTATAACCGCTGTTTTAACAGAAGATTTAAAACTAGTTGTTCCATTTAGAAAAGACATAGTAGATTATGATTCTTTTAAAAGTTATAAATATAATAATGAAATTAATGTATATAAAAATAAGAAAGCAATTTATAAAGTTTCTGAAGAAGAATTTTACGTTATTGATTTAGAAAATACAAAGTTTGTTAATATAGATGGCACTATAATACCAAGTAATCCATTACAATCCATGGTGGCATATTATGGTATAGACGATAAAAAAATAATTATGTATTCATATGATAAAGCATGCATATATAATGTTTGTAATGATAAGTTAATAAGTAACGTATATGAAATGATAGAACCAAATTATGAAATGAAAAATAGATATAATGCGTACTACGTAATAAAAAATAAATATATAAATCCATTATATATACAAATGATGATTACTGATAATGGTGGAATAGTAAATCAAGCTATATTAAATAATGAAGTTTTATCTTATCTTCCAAATAGTATTTTAGGAGATAAGAATAAAACGATTAAATACTGTGATGATTGTTATAATTGCTACTATGAAGATTTATTAGAAAAAAAAGAAATAACAATGAGGTTACAATGATAAAAAGTTGCTATGTTCATATTCCTTTTTGTAAAACTATTTGTTCTTATTGTGATTTTTGCAAAAATTATCATAATAAAAAAATAGTAAAAAAATACTTATTAGCACTAGAAAAAGAAATAAAAGAAAATTATAAAAATGATACGTTAAAGACTTTATATATTGGGGGCGGAACACCAAGCTCTTTATTACCTGATGAATTAGAAACATTATTTAAGATATTTGGTAAATTTAAATTAGAAAAGGATTATGAATTTACTTTTGAATGTAATTATGAAGATATAACTAAAAAATTACTTGTATTTTTAAAAAATAATAGGGTAAATAGACTTAGTATCGGAATAGAAAGCTTTAATAATAAATTTCAAAGTATTTTAAATAGAAAGATAAATAAAGATCAAATGCTTAAAAAAATAAAATTAGCTAAAGAGTATTTTAATAACATAAATGTCGATTTAATGTATGATTTACCAACACAAACGATTGATGATTTAAAAGAAGATATAAAAATATTTAAAAGTTTAAACGTAAATCATATTAGTACTTATTCTCTAATTATTGAAGATCATACTGATTTAAAAATAAAGGGTAACATAAAAATGGATGAAGAATTGTCGCTAAAAATGTATAATACAATTATAAAAGAATTAAAAGAAAGTGGATATATTCATTATGAGATAAGTAATTTTGCAAAAGAAGGGTATCAATCTAAACATAATTTAACTTATTGGAATAATGATGAATATTATGGTTTTGGAGCAGGTGCATCAGGATTTGTTAATAAAATAAGGTATGATAATACTAGAAGTATAATTAATTATATAAATGATAATAAAAGATTAAATGAAGAAAAGATAAATAAAAAACAAATGATGCTTGATGAAGTAATGCTTAATTTAAGAAAAATAAATGGTATAAATAAAAAAGAATTTAAAGCAAAATATAAAGTTAACTTATGTGATGTATTTGATTATCACGAATTATTATTAAAAGGTTTAATAAAAGAAGAAAATGATTTTGTCTTTATACAAAATAAGTATCTTTATGTATCAAATGAAGTTATATTAAAATTTTTAGATAAATATAAACTCTTGAATAAATGATAAACTTAAGGTATAATTAATTATAAGATACGGAGGTATATAAAATGGATGCTAAAGATGAAATGATTGAAGAAATAGATGATATAGAAGAAATAGATGATGCTTCTAAAAAAGAAGAAGTATCAGGTGAAAAAGAAAGTGATACTCCTAAACTTGATGAACCAGCAATAGAAGAACCTATAATTGGTAATGATATAACAATTGAAAATGAAACAAAGCTTGAAGATGAAGAGGTAAAAGAAGAAAAAGTTGAAGAGAAATCTACAGAAAAAGAAGATAATAATCAAGTAATAGAACCTAAGAAAAACAAAGCGCCACTTATTGTTTTATTATCAATCTTATTAGTACTTGATATAGCAGCTTTAGTAATATATATTATTGGAATTGAAAAAGTAATTTCATTTATCAAATAAATTATTAGAATCATATGTATGGTTCTTTTTTTATTATCTACTTTTAGTTTACCACTGCATTTCCACAAAGCTTTTAAAACCATTGACGGGAATAATAATAAAATTAAACCAACTATTTAGATATTAAAACAAAACTTTATAATATAAAGCCTCAATTGTTTAATGAATGTATTAAGTAATCGGAAATAATAAGTATATTATCTTTTTTGATATCGTATTTAAATTTTACATTAAATATATGTATTATTGACTTTAAAATAAAAAAATTATACAATTTTATTATAATCTAACATAGAAATAATAAAGGAGAAAATATGAATAATAATTTTAATGATAATGATTATAATAACTTGAATCAGAATGGTATAAATAGTACTAATAATGAATTTAATACAAATCAACAAAATGGAAACTTTTTCTCAAGTGAAAGCTTTAATACCAACATAGAAAAAAATCAAAATTTAAATATTAATAGTAATTATGAACAAAATTTACAGCAACAATCAAATAATGTTAATCAAATGAATTCACAATCAGATGCTAGTGATAATTATAGTGATATAGTAATTAACACTAATGATAATATACAAGGAAGTAATTCTTCAATAGATAATGTTAAAAATAAAATGAATCTCAAGTTAACACTTGTAATAGTTGGAGTTTTAGTTACTATTATAGTCTTAATAATATTATTACGTAATTCAAGTACAAATAATAGTAGTGGTATTGGCACTTCTAATAATGGTAGTAATAGCATTTATTTTGAAAGTTATGATACAACAATTTATGCATTAACAGAAAAAGGATTAAGGCAAAAAAATCTTATTATTCCTGCATATTATGAAACAGCAGATTATGATATTTTTTGGAATAATGATGATTTCAGTAATTATATTTTAGAAAGTATAGTTTTTGAAAATCCAGATTTTGTAATACCAGCTGATTTTTTCTCTCAATGCTATAAATTAAAAACAATAAACTTACCTAAAAATATCAAAGAAATTCCACATGATTTTTGTTATTACTGTGAATCATTAAGTAAAATTAAAATTCCAGATAATGTTGAGAAGATAGATGAAAATGCTTTTTATGAAGCAATAAAATTAAGTGAGGTTAAATGGAATAATAATCTTAAAGTTATTGAAGCAGAAGCATTTAGCCATACATCATTAAAAGATGTTAAATTACCTAATTCATTAACTACTATTGGGGAAGCGGCTTTTGCGGATATTCCTACACTTAAAAGCGTAACAATTCCTGAAAGTGTAACAAATATTGCTTTTAACGCATTTTATTATAGTGATTCAGACTATGGAAAAAAAGATAAAACAAAAATAATAGTGACTAAAGGAAGTTGGGCGGATATTCACTTTGATGAATACACAGACGGTGGTTTGTATGGAGAAAAGGTTGTAAAATAATAAATATAGGAGTTTTTAAATTATGTACGGAAATGAACATTATTTATCAAAAATAGAAAGAAATACAGAGGTGCTAGATAAAGCACCAGAAAATGTAAGAGCTAAATGTGCAGCTAATATAGAGTGGGCTAGAAATTTAGCTGCTAGACTAGAATTACTTGATTATGATGAAAGAATTAAAGCTGTTATTCACATGAATGAGGTTTTAGATGAAGATTACACAAGTATGGGGTTTGAATTACCAGAAGAAGAACAGAAAATGTCAAAATAAAAAATTACATATATCATAATAGATATGGTTATGTATATGGATATCAAAGACAGCATAATTACAAATTAACCTGCGTAGTTATGCTACTTTTTTATATATAGGGAAAGTGCGTTTTATTTAGAGAAAATAAAAAAGCTTAACTTATAACAAATTAAACATGAAAAACATCTAATATTATTTAGATCAATAGTAAAGAACTTACCACCATAGTAAGGATATTCCATTTCATAAAAAAATTTTGTTTAAAAATCTTAAAAAAACTAATTGTTCACTAAGAACAAATCCAGGAACTGGATCATATTTTTTGTATTTTTTATATTTGTAAATGTAGATTTTTCATCATTGACAAAGTAACTTTGTGCTTCTTTATGGATATCTTTTATCATTTTTCATCGTTCATAGCAAACCTATAATTATTGTAATACACTATCATAGTATAGTTTAAAGGATCTTTTTTAAGAATTAATAAACGTTTTAATAATTTTTAATTATTTTTTAGCACTCATGTATTGACATTGCTAAAATGACATATTATAATATTAGCAGACTACAAGAAAGAAGGTGATGTACTTGCTTAGTGAAAGACAACGCAAGCTTCTTAAATTAATTGTAGAAGAATATATAAAAACTGCTAATCCAGTTGGATCATCTGGATTATGTGATGAGCTTAATTGTTCTTCAGCAACGATAAGAAATGAAATGGCGTCTTTAGAGGATATGGGTTACTTAGAAAAAACTCATACGTCATCAGGTAGGGTACCAAGTGAAATGGGTTATAGATATTACGTAGATAACTTAATGAAGCCCAAAGAAATGACTGGTGAGGACGTACTTAAACTTCAAAGGATATTTGATAATAAATCACTTGTTATATCTGATGTTATAGCTAAAAGTATGGAAATAATATCAGAAATAACTAATTGTACTTCGGTGGTTTTAGGATCAAGTAGTTCTGATAACAAACTTAAGCAGGTAGAAGTTGTTCCTTTTGAAAAGGGTAAAGTTATCGCAATAGTAATAACTGATAAAGGACACATTGAACATAAAGAAATAAATATAGAAAGTGGTATATCAACTTCTGATGTAAAAAAAGTAGTTGAGCTAATTAACAAACTTCTTGTTGGAACACCACTTGATGAGGTAAGTGCTAAACTTGAATTTGAAATTAAACCAATAATAGGAAATTATGTTAAATCTCACGAAGCTTTATATCAAGCTTTTTACAATGCTTTTAACGAATTTTCGTATAAGAGTCATATGCATATGTCAGGTAGAACTAAGCTTCTTGATTATCAAGAGTTTGATAACGTATCTAAGATAAAAGAAATCTTAAATAAGTTTGATGATGATAAGATGGTTAGAAAAATAGAAGCTGAAGACAACAACATAAACGTATACATTGGTCATGAAAATAACTTTGATGATGATGTATCAGTTATAAAAACTAAGTATAGCGTAAATGGAGAAGCTGGTACAATAGCGATTGTGGGACCAAAGAGAATGGATTATGAAAAGGTAGTATCGCTACTTGAGTTCATAAAAAATAACATAGAAAGGTAGCTTATGAAAGAAGAAACAAAAAATAAAAATAAAAATATAAAAAAAGAACATAATGATAAAAAGCATGATAAACAAGAAGATGTTGTAAAAATTACCGCTAAGGAAATTGAAGAAATCAATAAAAAAACAGCTGAGGCTGAGGAAAAATTTTTAAGAGCCCAAGCTGACCTTGTTAATTATCGCAAAAGAAAAGATGAGGAAGTGGAAAGATTACTTAAGTTTGCAAATGAAGATTTAATAATGGAACTTCTTCCAATAATTGATAATTTTGAAAGGGCTATTAAGCTTGAAAGTAGTGATAATAATTTAATGGATGGTGTTAAAATGATTCATAAATCACTATTAAATGCATTGGAAAAGTATGGGGTAAAAGAAATAGAATGTATTGATAAGAAATTTGATCCAATGTATCATCAAGCGGTAATGACTGAGGAAAATGATCAAAAAGAGCAAGATGTTATCCTTGAGGTTCTTCAAAAAGGATACATGTTAAAAGATAAAGTTATAAGACCATCTATGGTCAAGGTTAATAAATAAGAAAGGAATGATATATAATGGGAAAAACAATAGGTATTGATTTAGGTACAACAAACTCATGTGTTGCTGTATATGAAGGAGGAGAAGCTAAAGTAATAGCTAATCCAGAAGGAGAAAGAACAACTCCATCGGTTGTTGCTTTCAAAAATGGGGATATTATTGTAGGAGGAGCTGCTAAAAGACAAATGGTAGTTAATCCAGATACAATAAGATCTATTAAAAGATTAATGGGTACTGATAAAAAGGTTAAAGCAAATGGTAAGGAGTATACTCCAGAAGAAGTATCTGCAATGATTTTAGGAGATTTAAAGAAAACTGCTGAAGCTTACTTAGGTGAAACGGTTGATAAGGCAGTTATCACTGTTCCAGCATACTTTAACGATTCACAAAGACAAGCTACTAAAAACGCTGGTAAAATTGCTGGTCTTGAAGTTGAAAGAATTATAAACGAGCCAACTGCTGCAGCTTTAGCATATGGTCTTGATAAACAAGAAAATACTCAAAC
The DNA here is from genome assembly GCA_945788325.1 of uncultured Clostridium sp. Lineage (GTDB taxonomy): Bacteria > Bacillota_I > Bacilli_A > RF39 > UBA660 > Aphodocola. The sequence goes on along the minus strand of CALZLL010000002.1, from coordinate 17,502 downwards.
AGTACTTGTTTATGACTTAGGTGGTGGTACGTTTGACGTATCTATCCTAGAATTAGGTGATGGTGTATTTGAGGTTAAATCAACTTCTGGAAATAACCATTTAGGTGGTGATGATTATGATGAAAGAATAGTTGATTACTTAGTAGATGAAATTAAAAAAGAACATAACGTTGACTTATCTGATGATAAAATGGCAATGCAAAGATTACAAGATGCCGCTGAAAAAGCTAAAAAAGATTTATCTGGTATGAGTACAACTCAAATTTCTTTACCATTCTTAGCACAAGGACCAGATGGAGTAATTAACTTTGAAACTTCACTTACTAGAGCTAAGTTTGAAGATTTAACAAATGATTTGACCGAATCTACGTTAGAACCAGTTAGAAAAGCTCTTAAAGATGCTAAGTTAAAAGCTAGTGACATTGATAAAGTTTTACTAGTTGGTGGTTCAACTCGTATTCCAAAAGTACAAGAATTAATTAAAGAAGAATTAGGTAAAGAGCCATCTAAAGGTGTTAACCCTGACGAAGTTGTTGCAATGGGTGCAGCTATTCAAGGTGGGGTATTAACTGGTGATGTTAATGATATCGTATTACTTGATGTTACACCACTTTCACTTGGTATTGAAACAATGGGTAACGTTATGACTACCTTAATTGAAAGAAACACAACTATTCCTACATCAAAATCACAAGTATTCTCAACTGCTGCTGATAATCAACCAGCCGTTGATATACACGTTCTTCAAGGTGAAAGACCAATGGCTTCAGATAATAAAACGCTTGGTAGATTTCAATTAACTAACATTCCACCAGCACCAAGGGGTATACCTCAAATTGAAGTTACTTTTGACATTGATGCTAATGGTATCGTTAACGTAAAAGCAAAAGACTTAGGAACTGGAAAAGAACAAGCTATAACTATTACTTCATCAACTAATTTAACTGATGAAGAAATTGATAAGATGATGAAAGAAGCAGAAGCTAATAAAGCTGCTGACGAAAAGAAAAAAGCTTTAGCAGATGCTAAAAACGAAGCAGAACAAATGATTTTTGCAACTGAAAAATCTATTAAAGATTTAGGTGATAAGGTTGATAAAAAAGATAAAGAAGAAGCCGAAGAATTAGTTAAAGATCTTAAAAAGGAATTAGAAGGGGAAGACGTAGATAAAATTAAAAAAGCGACTGAAAAACTTTCAGAAAAAGCAATGGCTTTAGGAGCTAAAGTTTACGAAGAAGCTAATAAAGCATCTCAAGCTAAAGCTGAAGAAGAAGCAAAAAAAGATAAAAAAGAAAAGAAAAATAAAAAAAATAACGAAGACGAAGTAGTAGACGCTGAATTTGAAGAAAAGAAATAATAAAAATTAATAGATAAAGTTCTAGAAACTCTAGAACTTTATCATTATTATAATAAAGGAGAGTCTATGGCTAAAGAAGAAAAAATAAGAAGTGAGATAGAAGATAAATATAAATGGGATTTAACACCTATATATAAATCCGAAGATGAATGGAAAAAAGATTATGAAGAAGTAAAAAATGAAATAGAAAAGGTAAAAGATTTTAAAAATACTTTCTTAAAAGACGGAAAAGAATTATATAAGTTTTTAGTATATGATGAAGGAGTTTCTAGAAAACTTGAAAAATTATATTATTATGCTCATTTAAATTATGATTCAAATACTTTAGATGAAAAATATAAAGTGATGAATAATATGGTAACAGATCTTTTTTCAAGATATGATGAATTATCATCTTATGTTACTCCTGAAATATTAAAACTAGATAAAGAAAAATTAGATTCTTTCTATAAAGATGAACCTAAACTTAAAGATTATAAATTTAATATTGATGATATATATCGTTTTAAAAAGCATACTTTAAGTGAAGACCAAGAAAAAATATTATCTAATTTATCTAAATGCTTATCTAATCCGGAAGAAACGTATGAAGCTTTAACTGATTCGGATTTTGATTATGATTATATAACTGATGAAGATGGAAAAGAAGTTAAATTTAATGAGAGTAATTATTCTATCTTTATAAAATCAAAAGATAGAAACGTAAGAAAAAAAGCTTTTGAAATGCTTCATGAAAAATATGCTTCATATAAAAGAACAATAACTTCAACTTATAAAGGTGAAGTAGAAACGAATGTTGTAACAGCTAAAATAAGAAATTATGATAGTGCTATTAAGGCATCTTTATATCAAGATAACATAGATGAAAGTGTTTATAATAACTTAATAAAGGTTGTTAACAATAATTTAGATGTATTATACAAATATTATGATGTTAAGAAAAATATTCTTAATCTAGATGAACTGCACATGTATGATACGTACGTAAATATAATAAAAGAAAGTAATAAAAAATATTCATTTGATGAAGCTAAAGAAATAGTTATTAATGCATTATCAGTATTAGGTGATGAATATAATAGTATTCTTAATAAAGCGTTTGAAGAAAAATGGATAGATATTTATCATAGTAAAGGAAAACGTTCTGGAGCTTATTCATCTGGTAATTATGATGTTAATCCATATGTTTTATTAAATTATGAAGGAACTTTAAACGATGTATCAACCTTAGCTCATGAACTAGGACATTCTATGCATACTTATTTTTCTTGTCATAATAATCCATATCAATATTCTTCTTATCGAATATTTGTTGCCGAAGTTGCATCTACTGTTAATGAGCTTTTATTAGCTAATTACATGCTTAAAAACTCTAATAATAAAGAAGAAAAACTAACGATTATAAATCATATTCTTGATTTATACAAAGCTACTTTATATAGACAAACCATGTTTGCAGAGTTTGAAAAAATAACCCATGAAAAAAGAGAAAATGGTGAAGTTTTAACAAGTGATTTGTTATCAGATATTTATTATAATCTTGTAAAAAAATATTTTGGTGATAACGTTGTTTGTGATGATTTAATTCGCTTTGAATGGGCAAGGATTCCACATTTTTACTATAATTTTTACGTGTATAAATATGCTACCGGTATAGCAGCTGCTAGTTATATAGTAGATGGTATTTTAAATAAAAAAGAAGGGGCTTTAGAAAACTATATGAAATTCTTAAAAACCGGTGGTAGTATGTATCCAATTGACGAACTTAAAATAGCTGGTGTTGATATGAATGATGAAAATGTTATTCTATCAGCTATTAAAACTTTTGAAAATTATTTAAGTGAATTTATTGAAATATATAATAGTTAGGAGGTAAGGTAGAATGAAGAAAGACTATTATGAGGTGTTAGGTGTTTCTAAAAATGCTACTGATGCCGAAATAAAAAGTGCGTTTAGAAAATTAGCTAAAAAATATCACCCTGATGTTTCTAAAGAAGAAAACGCAGCTGAAAAATTTAAAGAAGCTCAAGAAGCTTATGCGGTATTATCAGATAAGGATAAAAGAAGTAAGTATGATCAGTTTGGTCATGCAGCCTTTGATCAAAATGGTGGATTTGGAGGAGGCTTTTCTGGTTTTGAAGATTTTGATCCATCTGATATATTAAAAGATATCTTTGGTTCTGGATTTGGATTTGGTGGTTCATCATCATTCTTTGGTGGTGGGGGTAATTCTTCTAGAAAAAGACCAACTAAAGGTCCAGATATAAGTGTTATTTTTGAAATGGATTTTGAAGAAGCTGCTTTTGGTACCGAAACAACCGTAAGTTTAAACATTGATGATAAATGTGATGAATGTGATGGACATGGAGGTACTGGTATTAAAACGTGTCCTGATTGTGGTGGTACAGGCTATGTTAAGGAACAACAAAGAAGTATTTTAGGAGCTTTTATAACTCAAAGACCATGTTCAACATGTGATGGAACAGGTGAAACTTACACTAAAAAATGTAATGAATGTAAAGGTACTGGTAAGAAAAGAGTTAAGAAAAACATAATTGTTAAAGTTCCAGCAGGTGTTGATACAGGCGATCATTTAAGAGTTTCTGGTAAAGGTCCAGCGGGAGAAAATGGTGGACCTAACGGGGATGTATACATTGAAATAAAAGTAAAAGAACATCCATTATTTGATAGAGAAGATAATAATTTGTTTATTACTTTACCACTTACTATTACAGAAGCTGCATTAGGATGTAAAAAAGAAGTTCCTACGCTTGAAGGAAACGTTATATTAAATATACCAGCAGGAAGTCAATCAGGAGAAAAGCATAGATTAAAAGGTAAAGGACTAAAAAGTCCTGCAAGACGTGGAACTGGTGATTTATACGTTATATTAAAAGTTATAACACCAACTAAATTAGATAGAAAGCAAAAGAAAATATTAGAAGACTTATCAAAGACTAATTTAAAAAATTCAGACTTTGATTTATTTGAAAAATATGTAAAAAAAGGATAATATGTAAAATCATATTGTCTTTTTTTGTTTATCTTATTTGATAATGGTAAAAAATGGTATAATAAATATATAAATAGAAAGAGACTGATAAATATGGAAGAATTTAAAGGATTATCTACAAAAGAAGTAAAACAAAGAATAAATAATGGAAAAGTTAATTATGATACAACAACACCTAGTAAAAGTATTAAACAAATATTAATAGAAAATACTTGTACGTTATTTAATTTTATAAACTTAATATTAGGTGTAGCTATCATAGTTGTTGGATCGTATAAAAACTTATTATTTCTAGGAGTTGTTATATGTAATACGCTGATAAGTACCATTCAAGAAATAAGAGCTAAAAGAATAGTTGATAAGTTATCAGTTATATCATCATCAAAAGCTAAAGTTGTGCGAGATGGTAAAGAAAAAGAAATACATATAAATAGCATTGTATTAGATGATTTAATTATATATGAATTAGGTAATCAAGTAGTAGCTGATTCTAAAATATTAGATGGGGCTTGTGAGGTTAATGAATCTTTCATAACTGGTGAAGCTAAAACCATTTATAAGAAAGAAGGAGATACATTATTATCAGGTAGTTTTATAGTAAGTGGTAATGTTAAAGCTAAGGTAATTCATGTTGGTTTAGATAATTATACTTCAATAATATCTCATGATGCTAAGAAAATGAAAAAAGAAATAAATTCTGAAATAATGCGTTCTTTAAATAAAATAGTAAAATACGTATCTATCACGCTTATTCCAATAGGTATTTTACTTTTATTAAGACAGTTTGCAATAGAAGGTAATACTACACAAAACGCGGTTGTAACGGTTGTTGCAGCGGTGGTTGGAATGATTCCGGAAGGTTTAATTTTACTTGTATCAACGGTACTTGCGATAAGTGTTATAAGGCTTTCTAAATATAAAGTTTTAGTTCAAGATTTATATTGCATTGAAACACTTGCAAGAGTAGATACTCTTTGCTTAGATAAAACTGGTACCATAACAGAAGGAAAAATGGAAATAAATGATGTTATTCCTTTAAATAATAATGATATTAATAAGATTGATGAAATGCTTGAGGCTATATCAACTAATTTAAATGATAAAAATCCTACTTTCATGGCATTAAATGAAAAATATGGTAATGATTCAAAAGTAAAATCAATTAATAATATACCATTTTCTTCTGAAAGAAAATTTTCAGGTATAGTCTTAGAAAAAGAATCATACATAATTGGAGCTCCTGAGTTTGTTTTAGGAAAAGAAATTGATAATTATAAAAATAAAATTGATGAACTATCAAACGAAAATAGAGTGCTTGCATTAATAAAAACTTCTCATATAAAAAATAATGAAATACCAAATAAAAAAGATGTATTAGCACTTATTTTAATAAGGGATAAAGTAAGAAAAGAAGCTGCCAATACGTTAGCATACTTCATGGATAATGATGTTGAATTAAAGGTTATATCAGGAGATAGTGTTAATACGGTAGCTACTGTTGCAAAAAACGTTGGTATCGATGTTAAAGGAGTATTTGATGCAAGATTAATAAATGAGGAAACAGATTTAAACTTGATAGTTGAAGAAAATAATATTTTTGGTAGGGTTAAACCAGATCAAAAAAAGATGATTATATCTGCATTAAAAAGTAATGGACACGTTGTAGCAATGACTGGTGATGGGGTAAATGACGTACTAGCACTTAAGGAATCTGACTGTGGCATTGCAATGAATGAAGGCTCTGATGCAGCTAGAAACGTAGCGGAATTAGTACTATTAGATTCTGATTTTGATTCAATGCCAGAAGTAGTAAAAGAAGGAAGAAGAACGATAAATAACGTAGAAAGATCTGCAACGTTGTTTTTATCAAAAACGATATATGCTTCACTTCTAGCTTTATTATTCTTATTTATTAATTATACTTATCCTTTTATACCAATACAGCTTACTTTAATAAATAGTTTAACTATTGGTATACCTGCTTTTATCCTTGCTTTAGAACCAAATAAATCAAGGGTAAAAGGAAAGTTCTTTATAAATGTTATAAGTAAAGCTATTCCAAGTGGTATAACTACCGTAGTAAATATATTATTACTTGTATTTTTTGCAAGTTTGATTAATATTCCGAATGAACAAACATCAACTATTGCAGTAATTATTACCGCTTATACAGCAATATTATTAATATATAGAATTAGTAAACCACTTAATCTATTAAGAAAGTTATTATTAGTTTTATTATCAGGTATATTTTTACTTGCAATATTAACTCCATTAGGAAGAGAAATATTCTCGCTTGTTTGGTTAACTCCTAACGCATTATTAATACTTTTACCACTGATGTATGTATCAACTAGGTTGTTTAAACTATTAAGTAACATTTTAAATATAATTATAAAAAAGAAAAGTAATTGGTTTATGTAGGTGGTTAGATGAAGAAAATAATATTTTCAGATATAGATAGAACTTTAGCTATTGAAGAAGTTATATCAGATAAAAATAAGAAAGCAATAGAAGAATATATAAAAAAGGGTGGATTATTTGTTTTAGTAAGCGGAAGAAGTGTTTCATATACTAAAATAATTGCAAATAAATTAAAAGGTATAAGGTATATTATTTGTACTAATGGTTCTATTATATATGATTTAAAGCACGATAAAATTGTTTATAGTAATAAGATTTCATATGATTCTTTAGTAAAAGTATATGAATTATGTAATGAAAATAATTTTAAATTTATCATGACTGGTATAGATAAAGATTTAGTAAATAAAGATCCACTTAGTAATCAAGAAATATTTAATAATCTTAATAAAACTCTTTATGAAAGTATAGATGTAACACAAATGGTTGTTTATGGTTCTAGTAAAGATAAAATAATTAACATAGAAAATTTGATAAATAAAATAGAAGATATAGAAGTAATAAATAAGAATAGAGCTTTATATGATAAAACTTATGTTAGCAATAAAAACTACTGGCTAGATGTTGCATCTTCTAATACCAATAAGGGTAGTGCTGTTAAAAAATTATGTAATTTACTGAATATAGATTTAAAAGATACGGTAAGAATAGGTGATGATTTAAATGATTTACCTATGTTCTTGGATAAAGGATTAAACGTTGCGGTTGATAACGCTATGCAAGATTTAAAAAATAAAGCTGATTTTATAACTTTATCATGTAAAGATGATGCTATAGCTCATTTAATAGAAAAAACAATAAATAATGAATTATAAAATAACATGATTGACTTATCATGTTATTTTATTTATAATAACTTTTACTTAAAAAGCGGGTGATTATATGACTAACGAAGAAAGATGGTTAAAAAATTATGAATTAGCCAAAAAGTACTATGAAGAATATGGCAATTTACTTATACCCCAAAACTATGTTTGTAAGGACGAAGATGGAAACAAAGTAAAATTAGGAATTTGGATAAGTGGACAAAGGCAAGCCTATAAAGGATATGGAAGTAGTAAATTAAGTCAAAAACAAATAGAATTATTAAACGAAATAGAAATGGTATGGGAAGTTAAAAATAATGAAGAATTAATACCAAATAACTGGCTTAAAAATTATGAATTAGCGAAAAAGTATTATGAAGAACATGGCAATTTACTTATACCTACTACTTATGTTTGGAAAGATGAAGAAGGAAACGAAGTAAAATTAGGTAATTGGATTAATACCCAAAGGCAAGCCTATAAAGGAAAGAATAATAATAAGTTAAATCAAAAACAAATGGATTTATTAAACGAAATAGAAATGGTATGGAAAGTTAAAAATAACAAAGAAATAATACCAAATAATTGGTTAAAAAATTACGAATTAGCCAAAAAGTACTATGAAGAACATGGTAATCTACTTATACCTGCTAATTATGTTTGTAAGGGTAAAGATGGAAACAAAGTAAAGTTAGGAAGTTGGATTAGTAAACAAAGACTAGCCTATAAAGGAAAGAATAATAGTAAGCTAAACCAAAAACAAATAGAATTATTAAACGAAATAGAAATGGTATGGGAAGTAGTAATAAGAAAAGATAAAGTATATAATTTAGATATGATTAAAAATAATAATTGGAAGAAATATTACTTAATGTTAAAAGAATATAAAGATACCTATGGAGATTTATTTGTTTTAGAAAGTTTTGTTTATAAAGATAAAGATAATAATTTATATAATTGGTTAGATGGTCAAAAAAATGCATTGAGTAAAAATACTGAAATTAATAAAATAAAAATAGGTCTTTTAAATTACGTAGATTCTAATTGGAGAAATGTTGATATTAATAATTTAAAAAGTTATATAGAAGAAGAATATATGTATTATTCTTATGGATTGTTAGATGAGAAAAACGTTAATAAATTATTAAATAGTGGTGCTTTTATTTATACTGATGATAAAGAAATAGTAAAAGCAACAGAAGAATCGTTTTTATCAAAAATAAAGTTAAGATAAATTATATATTTTAATAATTGAATTATAATAATTAATGTGTTATAATTTACTTGTTTTAAAGGCTTTGATGCTGAAGAGTATAAAGAAAAACTATTAAAAGAGAGTATGGTAAGGTGAAAGCATACATAGAAAAGTATTTATATAAATGGTCAGTAGAGCTTTTTAATCTAATAGGTTAAAACGTTAACTTGCGTTAAAAGTATGAGAGCCAGATTATATATCTAGAACAAAGGTGGTACCGTGGACAAGTTAGTTCATCCTTTAATTAGGATGGGCTTTTTATTTTGAAAGGAGTGATGATATGGGTTTTATTTACGATTTATTAATAGATAAAAAAAATAAAGAAAATAAAGAAAGAATGAAAGACATAGATAAAATTCATAATAAGCAAATAAATGATGATGGTTATGAATCATCTAATTATAAAATAGTTTTTAAAGATAGTGAGCCAAATAAAGGAGGAAAAAAACATGGAAAATAATAAAAAGTATTATATTACAACCGCAATAGCATATACTTCTGGTAAACCTCATATTGGTAATACTTATGAAATAGTTTTAGCAGATGCTATTGCAAGATATAAAAGGCAAAAAGGATATGATGTATATTTTCAAACTGGTACTGATGAACATGGAGAAAAAATAGAACTTAAAGCTAAGGAAAAAGGAATATCCCCAAAAGAGTTTGTTGACGAGGTAGCATCTGACATAAAAAGAATATGGGATGTAATGAATACTTCTTATGATAAATTCGTTAGAACAACTGATCCTAATCATGAAAAAATAGTTCAAAAAATATTTGACAAGATGTATGATAAAGGAGATATTTACAAAGGGGAATATAAAGGACTTTATTGTACTCCTTGTGAATCTTTTTGGACGGAATCTCAGTTAGTTGATGGTAAATGTCCAGACTGTGGAAGAGACGTAGAAGAAAAAAAAGAAGAAGCATACTTCTTTAAGTTATCTAAATATCAAGATAAACTAGTTGAATACATTGAATCTCATCCAGAATTTATACAGCCTGAATCAAGGAAAAATGAAATGTTAAATAACTTTATCAAACCAGGATTACAAGATTTATGTGTTTCAAGAACTTCATTTGACTGGGGAATACCAGTTGATATTGATCCAAAACACGTGGTTTACGTATGGCTTGATGCACTTACTAACTATATTACTAACATTGGTTATGACCCAGATGGTTCATCAGAAGAATTTAATAAATGGTGGCCAGCAGATCTTCATTTAATTGGTAAGGATATAATTAGGTTTCATACCATTTACTGGCCATGTTTCTTATGGAGTTTAGATCTAGAACTACCAAAACAAGTATTTGGTCATCCATGGCTTTTAACAAATAATGATAAAATTGGTAAATCAAGAGGTAATGCTATATACGCTGATGATTTAGTAGATTTATTTGGAGTAGATGCCGTAAGGTATTACGTGCTTCATGAAATACCATTTGCAAATGATGGAAACTTAACTTATGAATTATTAATAGAAAGAACAAATACTGATTTAGCTAATACGTTAGGTAACTTAGTTAACAGAACGATTTCAATGGCTAATAAATATTTTGATGGTGTGGTTACTAATAAAAATGTAAATGAAGACGTTGATAATGAGTTAATTAACATGGTTAATGAGTTAGATGGTAGATTAGAAAAGAAAATGGATAAGTTAGAAATTGGTTTTGCTCTTGATGAAATATTTGAATGTTTAAGACGTAGTAATAAATACATTGATGAAACTACGCCATGGGCTCTTGCTAAAGAAGAAGAAAAACAAGATAGATTACAAACTGTTTTATACAATTTATTAGAATCTATTAGAGTATGTGCAAATCATCTTAATCCTTTCTTAACTAAAACTTCAGAAGAAATATTAAAACAATTAAATACTAGTGATACTTCTTTGATATTTAAAAATGATAATACGTATAGTAATATGAAACCTGAAGTATTATTTGCAAGAATTGATAAGGAAAAAAAGCTAAAAGAAATAGAAGGAGAATAGTTATTTTTAAGCTATTTTCTTTTTTTATTTCATACTGATATATAAAAATAATATTGATAGTATACATGGTAAATATATTAGAAATTTCTGTTTATAGAAAATTATAAAAACATATTGACAGAGTTTTATAGATATAGTAATATTTAGGTACATAAGAAATTATGTTATGTAATTTATTTGCATATAATATAGTGTTAATTTAAATTAACACTAGAAAAAGCGGCGATTCCGGCCATAATAGGAACTTAATAAAGCGGCGATTCCGGCCATAATAGGAACTTAATAAAGCGGTGAACCCAGCCATTAAATTGGGACTTAAAAAAGTTGCTAGCAGTAATTAAATTTATGCTAGCTTTTTATTTTACTATATATAACGAACAAATGTATTGAAAAAGAAAGAGGTGTTATAATGAATACAAAATTAAAATTAGTTATTATTGATAGTAAATATTGTGATTATTTAAGAGAATTTGATAAGAGGGTTCCTTATAATTTTTCTAAGAAATAAAATAGGCCTTTTATTGGTGTTTTATTTGAAATAGATACCATCAAGTATTTTGCACCATTATCGAGCCCTAAAGAAAAACATAAAATAATGCGTAACATGGTTGATTTTTTAAAATTAGATGATGGTGAATTAGGTGTGGTTAATTTTAATAATATGATACCTGTTTTAGAACCAAACTATAAATTGATTGAGTTTAATAAAATTAACGATGTTTTTGGTTATAAATATAATAAACTTTTGAAGGAACAAATTTATTGGCTTATACGAAATGATGAAAAGTTATATAGGAAATCAAAAAAATTATATAATGATTATATAAATGGTAGACTAAATAAAAAAATAAAATCTAGATGTTGTAACTTTAAATTATTAGAAAAAAATGCATGAAATATAATAAAGAGTTGACACTAGTATAAGAAAGTTTTAACATCTATTTAACAAGTGAGTTTGAGTATGAGATTGATTTGCGTACTTTTCATAATAAAAACAGAATAAACTAGTTTTTGTTTACATTTATAATAATAAAAAAGTGTAAATGTTTATATATATTTACACTATGATAATAAATAATTTGTTATACTATATATGGTGATAATATGAGTGAACTTGTAATAAGAAATATAGATGGACCTAGTGCTACTTTTATAGAAGGAGAGGCTAGTTTAGATAGTGTTTTAAATAATAAAAACCTTTTAAAATATAGCATTGTTTCAAAAAAGGATTTAAATAGATTACTTAATGAATTTAATAGGGCAAAAGTTCATAATATATGGGTTGATGGTGATAATTTAGAGTGCTTTGTAGGAGAATTAAAAATCACCTTAAAAGATTATTATTATTTTCAAGGGGATAGTAGATTTGATTTTATATTTGATAAATTAAAGAAATATAAATTAGATAAAGAAGCTAAATGGAGAGCTAAAGTTTTAGCAGGTGTTATAGCAATTTCTACAGTAGCTAGCTTTGCAGCATTTAAGGCTAATAATAAAGATGTAAAAACAATAATTACACCAGTTAAACCATCTTATGATAATGCTATTTATGTAGATGATAATAAAGAAGATTTAGAAAAAGACTATGTAGATACATTAGAAAATGAATATATTAAAAAAGAAATAAAAAAAGATGAAGAAGAAACTGATATCAAAACCCAAAACTTAGACGTTAAAAAAGAACAGACAACCATGTATAATATGCTTGGCATAAAGGATGAAACGGATACTACTAAAGCTGAAAAAACTAAAGATTTATACTATGATATTATAGAAAAATACGCTAATATGTATGGCCTTGATCCATCTATTATGCTTGCAATAGCTACCCAAGAAAGAGGAGTACATTCAAATGAAGTTGATTCTGGTGGTGCAATTGGACTTATGCAAGTGCAAGTTGACGTATGGAATGGAAATGATATTAAAGTTTATAACTATGAAACTGAAAGTTATGAAACTATTCATATAACCTTAGATAAATTAAGAGATATTAATTTTAATATAAAAGTGGGTTGTGCTATTTATCAAAATTATTTAAATCAAATGCAAGGTAATAAAATAGCGGCTATCCAAACCTATAATATGGGGCCTGGTAGTGTTAATAAGATTATTAATTCTTATTGTTATGCTACTGGTAAAACTAAAGATGAAGTATTAAAATCTAATGATTTAGGATGGCTTGATTATAGAAATTCAAGTTACCCAGGTGATCCTGATTATGTAGAACATGTATTAAGGTACGATGAATGTATAGATGATATTAATGTAAGATCAAAATAAATTTTACTTTTGAATAAAAAAATGTATAATATATTTAAGCAGGTAGCGTTTGATTTTTAATAAAAAATCGTTTTAGCGAGTCGCTAAAAAAAGAAACTCTAAATTATCTATTGTACTTAATCGTTCAATGTAATATTATACGCTTCACGTATTAACAGTTACATTTCACTTACTAAGTATATTTATAGTACCTGCTATTGGGAGATGATAATATGTGGAAATATTTAACTGATGATAAATATAATGAACTATTATCATCTTTTAATTTGGTTAATACTACTAATATAAGAATGATAAATAAAATATTATATGGCATTAGTAATGACATAGATGCTAATTATGAAGAGATAATTATTCATAAAAAAAATGGTGGTTTAAGATATTTAAATGCGCCTAGTAAGAATTTAAAAAGCATACAAAGAAAAATACTTAAAAATGTTTTAGAAGAAAAAATTATTTCTAATCATGCTTGCGCCTATTTAAAAAATAGTTCAATTAAAGATAATGCAAAGCCCCATATTAATAAAAAGATAATCTTAAAACTTGATATAGAAAACTTCTTTGATAACGTTAATTTCAACATGGTATATAAAACTTGTTTTAATGAAACGTTATATCCTAAGAAATTAGGTATATTGCTTACTAATTTATGTGTGTATAATAATCATTTGCCACAAGGAGCACCTACTAGTGGATTTATATCAAACCTATGTTTAAGAAATTTTGATGAAATTGTGGGATCCTTTTGTAAAAGTAAGGATATTAGTTATACTAGATATTCTGATGATATGACTTTTTCTGGAGATTTCAATATAAAGGAAATTATTAGTTTGGTTAATAAATTATTGTATAAAAATGGTTTTAGATTAAATAAGAAAAAAATAAAAGTAGTAACACAATCAACTAGACAACAAGTAACTGGTATTGTGGTTAATAGAAAAACAAACGTAAGAAAAAGTTATAAAAGAAAAATAAGACAAGAAATGTATTATATAAAAAAATATGGTATAAATAGTCATTTAAAAAGAATAAGAGCAAAAGATAAAGAATTATATTTAAGGGAATTACAGGGAAAGATAAATTTTGTTTTACAAATAGAAAAAGATAATGTGGAGTTTATCAAATATAAAAACCAAATAAAAAAAATATAAATATTTACACGAGATAAATAATAATTATTTATCTTTTTTGTTGCCTTTTTAGATATTTATCATAAATAAATATAGAAGGTGATAAAATGCGTTTATGGATTGATTCTAATAAAATTAAGAAAGGAGATATATTTTTAGTTAATGATAAAAATAAAAAGTATGTATCTAATGCAATAGATAATAAAGCTTCTTTAATCATTACTGAAACAAATGATGAGTTTGATATAGAAACAAAACAAGTTAAATCTATTTATGATTATATTAAAGAGTATTATGAAGAAAAAATAAAAGATATAAAATTAATAGGAATTACCGGAACTAATGGTAAGACAACAACTTGTTATTTAATATATCAAATACTTAACATGATTGGTGTTAAAACAGCCTATATTGGTACTATTGGTTTTTATTTAGATGATAATGTTATTTCACTTGATAACACAACACCATCGATTGATATTTTATATAATTTAATAATGGATGCTAAAGATAAGAATTGTAAAGTAGTTGTTATGGAAGTATCTTCTCACGCTTTAAAACAAGACAGGGTTCATGGATTATTATTTGATGCCATAGCAGTTACTAATATAACTCAGGATCATTTAGATTATCATCTTACTATGGGGGATTATATAAAAAGTAAAAAAAAGATAATTCACATGACTAAAAATAATAAAATATGTATTTTAAATAAAAAGGGTAAACGTTATAAAAGATTTATAAATAATGATAATAATAACTTTATAATCGGTAAAGATATAAAAATAAATTTGGTAATTAATGATTTAAATGGTACTAAAATTATTATAAAAGATGATATAAATAAATGTTTTAATATTCCCTTAGTTGGCACGTTTAACGTATATAATTTTTTATATGCATATTACATAATTAAAAAGTTAGGATATAACGTAAATTGTATTAAAGATAAATTATATTTACTAAGTGAGCCACCAGGTAGAATGCAAAAAATAAAATATAAAAATAACGTAATATTTGTTGATTATGCCCATACTCCTGACGCGGTTAAAAAAGTATTAAAAACGGTTAAAAAGATAAAGAATAATGGGATAATAACAATCGTTGGTTGTGGTGGTAACCGGGATAAAACAAAAAGACCAATAATGGCAAAAATAACTTGTAAATATTCTTCTTATATTATATTTACTAATGATAATCCAAGAAAAGAAAATGAACAAGAAATAATGAAAGATATTTTAAAAGGTGCAAGTGGTAAATATGAGGTAATTTATGATAGATATGATGCTATTAAAAGGGGAATAGAATTATTGGATAATAATATGATACTAATGGTTTTAGGTAAAGGACATGAAGATTATCAAATAATAGGAGATAAAAAGTTGCATTTTTCAGATGTAGAGGTAATAAATGATATTATTTCATATAAAAAGACATTATTTCATTAGAAACAATGCCTTTTTTTAATAATCATTTAAATCTACGTTTTCTTTTTCAAGAAAGTCTTTAAATTCAACTTTAAAAGCTTCAGCTTCTTTTTTTACTACATCCGAATAAACACTTTGACAATTCATTATAGCTTTATATATATGTTTAAAAGTAACGAATTCGCTATTATCGAACTTAGCATAACTAAATGCTTTAGATAATAACGCCAAAGCATTATCAGGATATCTTGAACCAAGTTCATATACTCTTTTATATTCACTTGTCATATTTACGATAAACTTCATTATATTTTCTATTACAAATGATGAATATGCTAGCTTTACACCAGTTTTCTTTTCAATCCTAGGATAAGATCCCATAAGTATTTTAACGGTAGTTTCAGCATTTGGTTCTTCAACGTCTATTTTTTCAAAACGTCTTAGAAAAGCTTTATCTCTTATTAAATATTGATTATATTCATCAAGTGTAGTAGCGCCAATTACTTTAATATCACCACGAGATAAGGCGGGTTTTAAAGCATTAACAAAATCTATTCCACTATTTCTTGATTCGATTACAAGAGTATGAATTTCATCAATGAATAAAATTGTATTAGAAGCGTTTTCAACTTCTTTTAGTAAAACGTTAATTCTAAGTTCTTCTGTTCCATCATCAGAAGTATATTTACCAAGTAACTGAGATGTATTAACTTTTATTATGTCATAACCTTTAATTGCGTTAGGAATATCATTATTTTGTATTTTGTAAGCAATTCCTTCAACTATAGCAGTTTTACCAATACCAGCTTTACCAACTAAAATAGCAGATTTATCAGGAGTAAGTATAGTTAAGATAGTTTTTTCTATTTCATTATCTCTAGCTATAGCAGGATTGGTAATATATACTTTGGTACTTAGATTTTCTCCATATTTTTCTAATACACTAGCTTTTTTCTTTTCTACTATTTCTTCATTATTATTTTCACTATCTTTATTGTTGTCGTCATCTAAAGATAGTGTTTCATCTTCTACGATATCAAAAAGTTCATCCATTATAAAAACCTTCTTTCATAAGAATCTTATACTTTAACTATTATATCAAAAAAATTAGATATATACTATTAATAAATATTTAAATTAATATTTTTACAATTTTATTTACTATTTTTTTTAATTTTGTTATAGTATTTACTAATAAGTTCTTAATATAACTTATAAAAAATATTTAGAGGTGAACAATGCAACAATATTTTGCTAAAAATAAAAACTTAGAATTAGAAGATAGTGATTATCATCACATTAAAAACGTGATGCGAATGAAAAAAGATGACATAATAAAAGTAGTATTTGACAATGTTGTTTACACCTGTAAACTTACTAGCATTACTAATAAATCATCTTTTGAAATTATAAATAAGGAAGAAAAAGATAAAAAGGATTATTCTGTAGACGTTGCATTTTCATTAATAAAGGAACAAAAACTTAATTATTTGCTTCAAAAAACAACGGAGCTTGGTGCTGGTATGTTAATACCTATCAATACAAAAAGAAGTGTTGTTAAGATAGACAAGAAAAAAGAGTCATCCAAAATAGACAGATGGCAAAAAATTTGTAAGGAAGCATCAGAACAATCGTTTAGAAGTAATATGCCTAAAATAAATGAAGTTTTAAACCTACAAGATTTAATTTATATGGATTATGATCTTAAACTTTTATGTTCTTTAAATAAAAATACAAAAAATATTAAAAAAGTGATTCAAAAAAATAATAAGTGTGTTAAAATATTACTAGTCGTTGGTCCTGAGGGTGG
>CALZLL010000001.1 GCA_945788325.1 uncultured Clostridium sp. | reverse complement strand
ACCGCTTCATTTATCGCTACTACATCAGGTGTATCAGTATATAAAAGTTCATATAAACCTAAACATAAAATTGCTTGATCAGTTAATCCTAATCTTGACATTTTCCAATCATTTAAATTTTTATTAGCAATCTCATATAATTCTTCTTTTTTATCTAATACTCCGTTTACCATTTCTTTAACAAATTCATTATCAATCTCTAAATTTTCATTAATTACTTCATCCGTTTTATAATCTATTTTATCTCTTTGATATAAGAATATTTGATATAAAATAGTCATTATTACTTTTCTTGATTCATTTCTATTCATAAATTCACCACCATCATAGTTTACTATCAAACTTTTTCATACATTTTTGTCTTAATTCATCAGTTGTAATAAGCGCACAAAAAGCAAAATAATTTTGATCCATTTTAGTAAACATATCGTTAACTATTATTTGATATTTATCAAGTAATGCTTTTTCACTAGCGTTAGTTTGATTCATTACTTTTCTTTGGATGTACATAATACATAACTTATCTAAAACATCAATTAATAATTTTAAATTATCATCAGTTATAGTATTTTTTAAAACCATGTCATATCCTTTGAAATACATATCATGTAATACTTTGTTTTCATTTATACTTTTACATATAAATAGTTGTTTTAGTAATGAAATAATCAAATTATAATTATTATAACCTGCTCTTACCTGAATTTTATCACTGCCAATTATTTCTTCATCAGTTCTTGGCATTACTATCCTTGAACCATTAGTATCCATGTTATATATTTTTTCAGCAGCCATGTTACATAGTGCATTTGAAATACCAATATGATTATCATTTGCATTAAAAACTGTTTCGGTTACAGCTTTATAAAAATTTATTTCATAAAACATTGGATTACTTTCTTTTAAAGCACCACTTATGTATAATACACCATTATTAATAACATAATAATCCATCTTATTAACGTTATTATAATTAAGTACGATCAACTTAATTTTTTCAGCAAACTTATTAACCATTGGCACTAAATCTTTAGGTTCCATGTATCCAAGGTTTAAGCATGCAATAAAGTATTTTCTAAGAAGGTTAAATTCATCTTCTTCATATCTAGCGCCATTAGTATTCATTGCATGTTCAACGATTGCTTTAATTGGTATTTTAATATCCTTTGATTCATTTTCTTCGTTCATTTAAATCACCTATTCCTTTTTATCCATTTCTTTTTTTAATTCATATAATATATTTAACGCTTCCATTGGAGATACTTCTAATGGATTTACATCATCAATTTTCTTCTTAATTATATCATATTTATTATTAGGTACAATAGTTTCTTCTAAATTCATACTCATTTGACTTATAATTTCATGATTTTGTTTATTACTTTCGTATGATTTTAATATTTCATCTGCCCTATTTATTAAAGATAAAGGTAAATTAGCTAGTTTTGCAACATGAATACCATAACTTTTATCAATACTTCCTTCTTTTATTTTATGTAAAAACGTTATGTTCCCATCTTCTTCATGAGCTGAAACATGTACGTTTTTAATGTGTTTTTTATGTTCTTCAAGACAGGTAAGTTCATGATAATGAGTAGAAAATAAAGTAATTGCCTTTATGTTATCATGTATGTATTCTATAATTGCTTGAGCAAGACTCATACCATCATATGTTGCTGTACCACGTCCTAATTCATCAAATAATATTAAACTATGCTCTGTTGCGCCTTCTATAGCACGATTAGCTTCCTTCATTTCTACCATAAATGTAGATTCACCAGAAACTAAATCATCAGATGCACCAATACGAGTAAATATTTTATCAAAAATAGGTAAATTAGCCTCTTTAGCAGGTACAAAACATCCTATTTGAGCCATTATTACAATCATGGCCATTTGTCTCATATAAGTCGATTTACCAGCCATGTTAGGGCCAGTAATAAGTTGTAAATAAATATCATTATCAAATATTATATCGTTTGATACAAATTCCCCATCTAATACTTTTTCAACAACTGGATGTCTTCCTTCAATAATCCTAACAACTTTATCATAATTTAAAGTTGGTCTTACGTAATTATTATTTTCCGTAACGGTTGCAAAAGATTGCATAACATCTAATTTAGCTATCACTTTAGCAGTAAGTTGAATAGTTGGTATGGTTTCCTTTACCTTGTTTCTAACACTTGTAAAAAGTTCATATTCAAGATTTATTATCTTTTCTTCGGCACCCAATATAAGTTGCTCTTTTTCTTTTAATTCAGGCGTTATAAATCTTTCGTTGTTGGCAAGTGTTTGTTTTCTTTCCCATCCAAATTCTTCTTTTACCTGCTTACTGTTTCCTTTTGACACTTCTATATAATAACCAAATACACGGTTATAACCTACCCTTAAATTCTTAATTCCAGTTCTTTGTTTTTCCACTTCTTCAAGTTTTGCAATAAAGTCTTTACCACCTTTTCTTGCAATTTTTAATTCATCAAGTTCAGCATTATAACCTTCTTTTATTAAATATCCTTCTTTTAATCCAACAGGTGGATTTTCATAAATACTTTTATCGATAAATTCATATAAATCATTAAGATCATCAATTATTAAGTCAAAATCTAACTCTTTAACAATTTCTTTGATCCTAGGAAGTACTTTTAAAGAAGACTTAAGCTGTAATAAATCTCTAGCGTTAGCATTACCAAAAGAAATTCTACCACATAGTCTTTCTAAATCATATACTTCATTTAATAAATCTTTAAGCTCGTCTTTAATTAAGAATTGTTCTAATAATTTAGAAACCATATCATATCTATTTTCAATTTCTTCTTTATCTACTAAAGGATTTTCAATCATACTTTTAAGCATGCGAGATCCCATGGCTGTTTTTGTTTTATCAAGAAGCCATAATAATGAATATGTTCTTTCTTTTAGTCTTAAACTTTCTGTTAATTCAAGGTTTCTTTTGGTATGAATATCCATTTTTAAATATGTTTTATAATCTTTTTGTATTACGTTTTGAAAATGATCTAAACTTCGTTTTTGACTATTAGTTAAATAATTTAATAATACACATATAGATGAAATTAATCTTACGTCACTTATATTTTCATATAAATGTCTATATTCTTTTATCTCACTATCTTCTTTTTCATAAGAGATAGTAACGTTATACTTACTTTTTAAAGTGTTAGTTATTCTAGGATCAATATTTCCATTAATTACTAATTCGTTTATGTTATCATTAACTATTTCGGTAATGATCTTATCAAGTTCGTATTCAACTAAAACAGAATAAAATTCGCCAGTAGATAAATCAGCGTAAGAAAGTGAAAAACAATGTCCAAGATCTTTTAAAGCACCAATGAAATTATTAGTTTTAGCATCAAGCATTTCATCTGCCATAACGGTACCTTTAGATACAACCCTAATTACTTCTCTTTTAACTATTCCTTTAGCTTGCAAAGGATCTTCTACTTGTTCACATATCGCCACTTTATAGCCCTTTTCAATTAATTTATCAATGTATATGTTAGCAGCATGATGTGGAACACCACACATCGGTATTCTTTCATCTAACCCTGCGTTTTTACCAGTTAAAGTAAGCTCTAGATCACGAGATACATTAATTGCATCATCAAAAAACATCTCATAAAAATCACCAATTCTATAAAAAAGAATAACATCTTCATAATTATCTTTAGTTTCTAAATATTGTCTCATCATAGGGCTTACTTTTTGCCTATCTACTTCGTTTCTGTTCAACTTAAATCACCTATTTTATTATATAATAAAACCAAATAAAAAGCTAGAAAATATTACTTTTCTAGCTTATACGTCTTAGTTTTAATATCACATTTAAAATCATATCCATTAATACTTAAAACACCCGGTATTGCCTCCACAACAGGTATCATTATCTTTCTTAGTTCGGGATTAACATACTCTTCGTTTACAACATAACAATAGCCTTTGTTTCTTGGTTTTTTCTTTGTTTTTTTAAGATATATAGCACCATCTTTTATTTCATATAAATAATATGGTAATTCAATTTCTATGTTTATACCAGGGTCTACTAATAAAACAAGTTTATTTTCTACTTCTATACCTTTATTAACGCCATAAACTCCATGGTTATCGGTAAAAGTATATATTTTGTTATAGTTATTATTAAGAACTTCTTCACTTGTTACCTCATATGCTTTTACTATTTTATTTTCCTTTAAATAATTTTCAAAGTATTTTGGTGCAATTAATGGATTATAAAATATAGCAATCTTTTTTTCTTCATCAAGAAATTTAACAAATCTTAACTCACCATAATTTTCATTACCATCGTCAAATATAATTAACTTTTTATTTTCTTTATTCATAATATTTACCCCTTTATAATAAATTTTACTAAAAAGGATATAAAATAATGACAAATAAAAAAAACTTATTGCTACTTTATTTTTTAATAATGATAGAATTTATTATACTATCTAAATCAAACATTGTAATAAAAAGCGTAATAAATGCTTCATACATGTTTATAACAAAAGTATTTCCATCTTTATTTCCTACCATGATAATTGGCAACTTATTAGTTAAAAATAACGTATGGAAAATAATACCAACATTTATAAAAAATATATTTAAAAAATTATTTGGTTATAATGATGCTATGATAGGTATATTTATAATATCAATGTTTACTGGAAGCCCAAGTAACGGAATGTATATAAACGAATATTTAGAAAAAAAGATAATAAATGAAAAAGAAGCGGAAACGCTTCTTTGTACAACACATTTTATAAATCCCTTATTTGTTATTGGCGGCGTTGGAAAAGGTGTTTTTAATGATGAAAAAATAGGCTTTATAATACTTCTTTTGTTATATTTAAGTAATTTCATAAAAGCCTTTATTTTAAGAGAAAAAAATACTAATGAAAACAAAACAATTAATGAAAATAATACTAATATTATAAAAGATTTTACTATTGTTATAAAAAATTCATTAAACGCATTATTAATGATCTTTGGAATAATAATAATATTTAATTTACTCATATCATTAATAACTAATATATTTTTATTAAATAACATAACAAGTGTTATATTAAATGGATTACTTGAAATGACTGGCGGAGTTATATCATTAGGAACACTAAACATAAATTATTATTTAAAACTATTATTAGCATATTACTTTTTAAACTTTGGTGGTCTATGCATTCAAATGCAAACCATGAGTATGTTACAAAATAAAAAAATAAGATATTTAAAATACCTTATTTTTAGAATGTTTTAATTTTTATATAATGTTGCCGATGTTGTTTTACCATTTCCAAATATAATACCATTAATTTGATAAGTATTAAGACCATTATCAGTGCTTACCACTATATCATTACAATCCACAATTTTAACGCAAAAATTAGATGTTAAATTAGTTGTACCATTTTCATCAATATATTTATCAAGTAATCTTAACGCATAATCTTTAGCTATAAACTCATTAGTTTCATCTCTTGCGGTAGCATAAACTTTTTTTACCGTATATAAAGTTTGAGAAAAGTATATTATCGAAACACCTATTAATGCAAAACTTACAATTAGTTCAATTAATGTTATACCTTTATTATTAACTTTTTTCATTAGTCTTGTTTTCCTCCTAAATTACAATATCTATCTGGGTTTGGATTATCGATTTTAATAGATGCATACCTTGTTTCTATTATTTTCCCCGAACCATCTTTTTTTTCAAAAATACCTATAAGTCTATATGCACCACCATCATAAGTTGTTTTTTTTAATCTTTTTAAATATTTATTAAAATTATAATTATCTGATGAAAGGGTTGACATATAGCTACTTATATATAATTCGACTAAAATAGGTGGTTTATTAATAGGTGCTTTATTAGGATCATTAGTATCCTGAAGATATGATATATTTCCACCACCTTTTTCGGCATAAATATCTTCTATTATACAATTATCTGCTCCTTCGGTATATTCATCAATTATTTCTTTATTAGCTTCATAAACCGCTTTTAATATATACAAATCCTCTGTTTGATCATAATAATTAGCCCTGTTTTTATAATTTTCATACAACTTAGTAACATTAGGATAAACAAATGCCATAACAGTTGTAACAAGTGCTATTACAACTATAGTTTCTGCTAAAAAGAATCCCTTGTTATTCTTTTTCATAAAATATCACCTTTTCTTTATTGCTATCTTCTAAAATATATTATATAATATTATTATAATAAAATCTAGTAGAAAAGATAAGAATAAAAAAAGAATAAAGAATAATAAGGGAGCGATATGAATGTTAAAACAAATAGATTTTACTAAATTACCTATTACTGAAATAGTAAATGAAATAATATATATTGCAGCGCAAGCTGGTACTAGTGACATCCACTTCGATCCTACCGAAACAACAATTAAAGTAAGGTTTAGAATAGATGGTGTACTAATAGATTACGTTTTGATTCCTGAGGCTATTAGAAAAAATTTAATTGCTAGACTTAAGATTATATCTGGTATGGATATTACTGAATCAAGGCTTCCACAGGATGGTGCTATTAAAACAACCATAAAAGATATTAATTTAGACATGCGTGTTTCTTCTCTTCCTACAAATGAAGGTGAAAAAATAGTTATTCGTATCTTAGATTATTCTACTTCTATGAAAGGTCTTAATGCATTAGGTCTTACACCTAATAATTTAAAAAAGATTGAAGAATTAATAAAAGAACCTAATGGTATCATACTGGTAACTGGCGCTACCGGATCAGGTAAATCAACTACGGTTTACGCAATGCTTCAAACTCTTAACACATCTGAAGTTAACTTAGTTACGGTTGAAGATCCAGTAGAAATGAATATTGCGGGTATGAACCAGATTCAGGTTAATAGTGAAATTGGACTTACCTTTGCTGAAGTTTTACGTTCTATATTACGTCAAGACCCAGATATAATAATGATTGGTGAAATTCGTGATGATGAAACGGCAAAAATAGCAGTTAGAGCTTCTATTACTGGTCACTTAGTATTATCTACCTTGCATACAAATAACGCATTAAATACTATTGAACGTTTAAAAGATATGGATGTTGAAACATACCTACTTGCTAGTTCATTAAATGGTATTGTATCACAAAAATTAGCTAGAAGAATATGCCCTCATTGTATGAAAAAAAGACCTGCTATTGATTATGAAAAAAAGCTTATAAAAGCAAATCTAGGTGTTGATATAACCGAACTTGCATATGCAGAAGGATGTTCTGAGTGCGTTGGTGGTTATAAAGGAAGAATTGCTATTCATGAAGTATTAGTAATATCTCAAGAAATAAGAGACGCAATATCAAATGGTATGCCAAAAGAAGAATTAAGAAAGCTAGTATATAAAGGAGATACTACTACCCTTTTACAAGATGGTCTTCAAAAAGTATTACAAAATACAACAACAATTGAAGAAATTCTTCGTTTAGTAGAACTTGATGATGAATCAGTAAGAATCGTTTCTGGTAAAGATGTTTCTTCATCAAACCAAGAACAAGCATCTCAACCTTCCGTTAATCAAAATTCTAATAACAATGTTGAAGATGATGGTATGGAAATGTTAGATTTATAAAAAGCATTGCTTTTGATGTCTACCCTATATAAGGTAGTTCAAAAAGCAATGCTTTTTTATTTTATATTACTTTACAAAAAAATTTAATATCATATCCAAGTCTAAATTAGTCAATAATATTATTACAGCTGCTATTGATAAATATGGACCAAAAGGTAAAACATTATTATCATTTTTAATTAAACTTATTATTGATAAAGGAAGTGCTATAAAAGAAGCTATAAATATAGTTACAATAGACATATCAAATCCTAGCGTTAACCCTATAAAAAACATTAATTTTATATCTCCACCACCAAGACTTTCTTTTTTAAATATAAAATCTCCTAATACTTTAAACAAATAAAGTATCGCAAAACTACCAGCACCATTTAATATAGGTATTAAAACTTCCTTAACTAAACTTAAGTCATTTATAAGTGCATAAATTATCATTTCTATAATAATTAAAATGCTACCAATAATTAAAACTTCATCTGAAATAATGTAATATCTAATATCGCTTATACTTATTATTATAAGTATTGAAATAAAGGTTATTGCAATTAAAAATTTTAAATTTAATCCAAAAAATAAATATGAAAGTAAAAATAATGTACCAGTAAGAAGCTCAAAAAAAGGATAAACGATTGATATCCTTTTTTTGCAAGCTTTACATTTACCACCTAGAAAAACATAGGATATAACCGGAATGAGTTCATAAAATTTTAGTTTATGATTACAATTTATGCAATGAGATGCAGGAAATGCAATCGACATATTATTTGGTAATCGGTATCCTACAACATTATAAAAAGATCCAAATATAAGTCCAATTATAAATATCATGATACCATTTAAAACTTCTAAACTCATAAGTATTTTTCCTTTCTATAAAGCATCATACATGCTAAACATTGGAAGTATTACAGATAATAATATGAAACCTACTAATAATGCAAGAGTAATTATCATTATTGGTTCAATAAGTGATTTCATTTGATTAATTATACTTCTATGTTGTTCTTGATAATATTTAGAAACTCTTTCCATCATTGGTCCTAAACGACCTGTTTTTTCACCAGTAATAAGCATCTGATAAGCAATGTTTGGAAATGCCCAATGATCTTTGAAAGCAGTTGAAATTGGTTCACCTTTAGTAAGGTTTCTTGCAGTGTCAAAAATTAATTTTTTATAAACCTCATTATTTGTTATTTTACTTAATACATCCATTGAATCGGTTATAAAAACATTATGATTTATTAAGTTAGCAAATGTTTTAGAAAAAATAGTTACTTCGTTATATATAATGATGTTACCAAAAACAGGTAAATGCATTGCAAATTCTTGCATACTTCTTCTAAATGATTTAACGTTTTTAAATAAATACGTATAAATTAATATTAAAATAATTATTGCTAATAAAATAAATATTAAATAATTTTTTAAAAAATCACTTATTCCTATTACCACTTTAGTAATAACAGGTAAATCACTACCTAAATCAGAATAGATATCAACGAATTGAGGAACAACCCACATAAGTATAAACGTAACAACTACAGATGCAAAAATAGTTACCATAATAGGATACATCATTGCAGATTTCATTTGTTTTTTTGTACTTTCTGATTCTGTGTAATAATCAACCATATCATCTAAAGTTTCAGTTAAATTACCAGTCATTTCAGCGGTTTTAATCATGTTAATTAAAAGTCTTGGGAATGTTTCTTTTCTTTTATCCATAGCTAGTGATAACACATCACCCATTGATAAATCATAATATACAGCACGCCATGTTTTCTTTTCATTAACATTCTTTGCTTGGTCATCTAATATTTTGACAGCGTCTGCTAGTGCTATTCCAGATTTTAAATAAGCAGACAATTGTGATAGATAGAAAATCAAACGATTTCTTTTCATTCTATAAGTTATAAATTTTATGTTAGCTTTCGCAGGAATTATTTCATATACCTCATAACCTTCAGCGGTTAAGAACGAGTGAACATCAACCCTAGATAAAGCTTCAATGGTGCCTTTTTCTAAAACTCCATTAGCATTACGAGCGGTATAATCAAAGGTTAAAGCTTTAGCAAATCTAGAATTTTTAGCATCTTTATCTTTAAATTGTTCATCTAAAACAGCTTTTTTAGCTTCTAATTCTAATTCTTCTTTTTTATTATATGTAAGTTTTTTATAAAAAGCTTTTAACTTATCAGAAAAAGTAACTGGCTCTCCCATTTCTTTTAATTCTTCTTCTTTTTTTTCTCTTAACGCCTCAAGTTCTTCTTCTTTTTTTTGTCGTTCTAACTCACGAGCCTTTCTTTCTTTTTCTTTTCTTTCATTCTCAATTCTTAATCTTTCTTGTTCTTTAATTCTTCTTTCTTCTTCAGCTCTTGCTTTAGCTACTAATTTTTCAAATTCCTTTTGTCTTTTTAATTTGTTTTGGTCTTTTTCTTGAGCTAATTTAACCTTATCTATTTCTTTTACCGGGGCTTTTGGTTTATTATAAGCAGACTTTTTTTCTTTGATAACTTTTACTTGTTCTCCAGGTTTTATTTCAGGGATAGTCTTTTTAGTTGACTTTCCACCACTAAATAATTTACCTATACCAATAACTATGTAATATGGTATTAATAATACACTTATGAATCCTCTATATATAAAAACAAATGGCAATAATATAATCTCTAGCGCGTTCATAAACACCTTCCTATTCTATAAAATAATTATAACATATTTTTTTATTTTTTAAACTCTTTTTTACATATTATTTAAACATAATCATACATTTACATATATTATTATAGAGGTGATTAAATTGTACGGTAATATTCCATATGCAATTCCTAATATTGCCATGCCTTACACATCAGGTATAGCTAACGCAGGAAATTTAAGTGGCGTAGCAAGTAGCGGTGGTATATCATCTTTACTTGGCAAAATAAAATGGTCATCGTTACTTTCTAACGCACAAAAAACACTTAGCGTTGTAAACCAAGCAATTCCTCTTTACTATCAGGTAAAACCAGTATTTAAAAACATACGGGCGTTAAGAAAAATAGGAAAAGAATTTACTAAGATAAATAGTAATGAAAACGTGATTAATAACGTTGCAAAAAACTCTATCACCAAAGAAGAAAACGTTAATGAAATCACACAAGAAGTCCCAAATCCAACTTTTTTTCTTTAAAAAATAGCTGAATAAAATTCCAGCTATTTTTATTTTTAAAATAAACTTAATTGGCTAGATTCAGGAAGAGCTTCTAATATTCCCATCATTCTCATTTTATCAGTTAACGTTTGGGATACCTTGCCTCTTGCTTGAATGTCTTCAACACTTATAAATTTACTTTTTTCTCTTTCTTCTACTATTTTTTTAGCAACTGTATCACCAAGGCCATCGATTGATGAAAATGGTGGATATATCGTTGTTTCGTCTTTAACACCCCAAACGGTAGCATTACTTTTATAAAGATCAATAGGTGCAAAAGTAATTCCTCTTGCTGTTGCTTCTAAACATACCTTAAGACTTTCTAATTGTCCTAATTCTTTGTTAGTAGCATCATAACCTTTATTTTGAATTTCTATTATTTTTGATTTTATTGCATCGTAACCTTTCATCATTACTTCAACATCAACGTCAGTTGCTTTTGAAGTAAGCCAAGATGCGTAAAAATATACCGGCATGTGCACTTTGTACCAAGCAATTCTAAATGCTGATATTACGTAAGCTGCAGCATGAGCTTTTGGGAACATGTATTTAATCTTACCGCAAGAATCTATAAACCAATCTGGTATGTTTGCTTCCTCCATGGTTTTTTTGTGTTCCTTCCATGTTTCAGGATCTTTTGAAGCTCTACCCTTACGTACAAACTCCATTATTTTAAATGCCTTTATTGGTTTAACACCATGATACATAAGGTATACCATTATATCATCACGACACCCAATAACATCTTTAAAAGGAACTATATCATTTTTTATTAAATCTTGAGCGTTACCTAACCATACGTCAGTACCATGAGATAAACCAGATATTTTAATTAATTCAGCAAAAGTAGTTGGCTTTGTTTCAGCAACCATTCCTATTGTAAATGGTGTACCAAATTCCGGAATTCCAAGGGTACCTGTTTTACACATAATTTGTTCATTAGTCACACCAAGTGCCTTAGTAGATGTAAATATACTCATCGTATCTTTATCATCTAAAGGAACTTTAGTAATATCAGTTCCGGTTAAATCTTGAATCATCCTAAGCTGCGTTGGATCTGAATGTCCTAATATATCTAGTTTTAAAACACACTCATCAATTGCGTGATAATCAAAGTGAGTAGTACGCCACGGACTAGTTACATCTTCTGCTGGAAACTGAAATGGTGTAAAATCAAATACTTCCATGTAATCTGGAATAACTACTATACCACCTGGATGTTGTCCAGTAGTTCTTTTAACACCAGTACACCCAATAGAAAGTCTTTCTATTTCAGCAGCTCGCTTATTAATTTCTTTATCCTCTAGGTAACCTTTTACAAAACCATATGCGGTTTTTTCAGCTACCGTACCAATGGTTCCTGCTCTATACACATTATCTGCACCAAACAATACCTTGGTATACGCATGCGCTGATGCTTGGTTTAAATCACTAAAATTAAGATCTATATCTGGTACTTTATCCGCGTTAAAACCAAGGAACGTAGCAAAAGGCATATCTTGACCATCTTTATATAAATCAGACCCACAACAAGGACACTTTTTATCTGGTAAATCAAATCCAGTTGAATACTCAGCACCAAGAGGCCTTCCATCTTCAAATTCAAAAATACTATGTTTACAATTTAAACAACGATAATGAGCTGGAAGTGGATTAACTTCCGTTATACCCATCATGGTAGCTACAAAAGATGATCCAACCGAACCACGGGAACCAACTAAATAACCATCATCGTTTGAGTGTTTAACTAGTCTTTGCGCTATTAAATATATTGGATCAAAACCTCCACCTATGATACCACCAAGTTCTTTATCTATTTTTTTCGATAACGAATCTTCACTAAATTCACCGTCTTCTTCACTCCAATTTTCTTTAAAATAAACACCTAATAATTCCTTAACAGCATCAAACCCATCTAATATCACACTATGTAATTTTTTAAATGCTTCCTTACTTAAATCATCATCGTTTATATCAGGATTTTCTTTTTTAATATTATCATTACATACTTTATATACAATGTTTCCATAAAGTTCCATTGCAATACGCTCTTCAATGTTATATGGTAAAGGATCACCATACCAATCTTTAGCTTTATCGTAAACTAAATCGGTAACTACCCTTGGGCAATCAAGGTAAGATTTACCATCATCAGATTTTACTCTTGGAGAAAATGGAATTCCATGAGTATCAATTATTACTTCTATTTCGTCAACTAAGTCTAAAACTTTATTTGTATTAGTAATAACTATCTCTTTTGATAGATCATTACCTAAAAATGCAAAATCATTAAGCATTTCGTTAGTCGTTCTAAAATGTTGAGATGGAATTTCTTTAATGTCTTTTTTAGCTAACGGATGTCTTCCACCACCAGGTACTTTTTGATTAACGATTATTTCACGATATATTTTATCTTCTCTTTTGAAGTGATGAACATCTCCCGTTGCAACGATTATCTTTCCAGCTTCTTTAGTTGCACTAACAACTTTTTTTATGTGATTTTTAAGTTCTTCTTCGTTTTTAAAATCTCCTAATTGTATCAAGTGATTATAAACTTCAGGTGGTTGAACTTCAACATAATCATAAAAGTTAATTATGTTAGTTAGTTCTTCACCATCTTTACTTCTAGCTTCTATAAATACTTCTGATTCATAGCAACCACTACCAATTAAAACGCCATCTCTTAAGCGTTCTACCTCACTTCTAAGTATTCTTGGAGTTTTATATAAATAAACCGTATTAGCAAGCGATATCATTTTAAAAATGTTTTTTAATCCAGTTTTATTAACTGCTATTGCATTAAAATGATACGTTCTACCAAATTTATGAATTTCATCTTTTGATACTAATCTATCTAAATCACTTATTTTTTCATAATTTTGAGAATCTAATTTTTGCAAGAACTTATGAAATACATGGGCAGTTCCTTCAGCATCATAATCAGCTCTATGATGAGCATCTTCCTCCCATGGAACATTATATCTTTTAACTAAAGCAGAAAGTCCATGTCTTGCATAACCTTGATCTAACGTTCTTGATAATTCTAACGTGTCTATAACGGTATTTTTAAACTCACCTAAGTTATATTTTTTCATTGCCATTTCAATAAAAGAAATATCAAACTTAGCGTTATGTGCAACCATTGGTAAATTACCAGCCCAAGATAAAAATTCTTTAGTAACAGTTTCTTCATCATCACAGCCCGCTACCATTGCATCAGTTATACAAGTAAGTTCCGTTATCTTATCTGGAATATGTCTTTTAGGATCAATTAATTTATCAAACCTATCAATTATGTCCCCATGAGATATCTTAACCGCTCCAATTTCTATCATTTGATCTCCACCAGCTGCATTAAAACCAGTAGTTTCAGTATCAAAAACAACGTATGTATTATCCATTAAAGGTTCATTAGTTGGTCTTACTACGATATTGACAGTATCATCAACCAAGGTAAGTTCAGTTCCATATAAACCTTTAAAATGCTTGGTTTTATCTTCAATTTTCTTATTATGAGATTTAATAATACCATATGCTATTGGAAAAGCTTGACATCCATTGTGATCCGTTATTGCAACGCCCCTATAACCCATGTTAATCGCGTTGGTAACCAAGTCACAAGTATGTTTTCCTAAATCAAGTTTGGTTAATCCATCCATTTGACTCATCATCGTATGAGCATGAAGCTCTACTCTTTTTTCTTCAGCATCATCAACTATTACAACATCTTTAGAAGGTATTTTCATAACGTTTCTCATGTTTAAAACCAAATCTTTAGCATAAACATCTTGCTTTACATATCCGTTAATTCTAAACCAACCTGATTTCATGGACTTAGATAACTTTTTAAACAAATCAGCATCTTTAGTAAAAACTTTAGCATATATACTATCAGTATTATCACTTATTTTAAAAGTAAGAATTTTAAAAGCACTTTTATTCGATTCAAATTCCTCTACTCCAAAAACATAAGCTTCAACCGTAACGTTTCCTTCTTCAGCTATAATGTCTTTAATCTCGGTAATAGTTCCCTTAGGTTCATCACCAAGTAAAATAGGATTTTCTTCTTTTGGTTTAGCTATTACTTCTTTTTTTAATTCTTCTTCTAATTCTTTTTTTACTTTTAATGCATTTTCTTCATTAATATTAGTTTTAATTTTAATATCTTTATAACCAACTTGATTAAAATATCTAATAACACTTTCTACATTATTTTTTAATATGTTTTCTTCAGCAATATTATCAACATCTACCATAAGAGTTTTATCATCCATCTTAACTTGTTTTTCAGAAAATAGTTCTTTCATCGGTTTTGTTAAGGTACTTTCTAAAATAGCTTTTTTATAATAAGATGTAGCATTACTATAATCTACGTTTCTTAAAACAAATTCAGCTCTAATAGATTCCATATCAGGAAAACCATTAGATATATTCTTATTAATAAACGAAAGAACATCATCATTAAGCACTTTTTCAACTTCAATTACAAAAACACCATTTTTTCTAGTATGATCTAATTTTAACTTTAATATTTTACCGTCTTTAAAATAATCATAATACTCTTCTGGTAGGTTAATTTTAGTTAAAAATAATTTTAATTTATCATGCATAATATCACCTTACTTCACGCTAATAAATATTATAACATTTAAAATTTTTTAGATAAATAGAAAATATTAAAAAAACAACTTTTTTTATTTTCTAACCTTAAATTAATTAATAAAAAGCAACTCAAAATAATTATTGAATTGCTTAAAATTTATTCTGTTAGCATTTTAGATAAAGTTTCAATTTTATATCCCCTACTTGTAATTGTATTTATCATAAGTTTAAATTCATTATAATTATAGTTAGATAAATTATAAGATATTATTATTCCTTTTTCTAAATTTTCTTTTAAATCTAAAATGGTTGGATCAATTAAAGTAGGTAAAATAGAATACATTTTTTTACTTTTACATAACTTTTTATAATCATCTATTTTTTCTTCGTTCAAACAATATTTAGAATCTTTTAACGTTATACTTTCAATTAAGTTATTTGTAACACCTATCATACTTTTAGAATATTTACCATCATATCCCAAATTATATATTTCACAATTTAAATTAACCATTGAAAAAGCTGTTTCTACGTTTTTTTCTAAGTATGCACCATCTATAAAGAAATTAACTTTAACACCAGTTTTAGCTACTAAAGATAATATCTCATCAATGTTATCATCACTTGTAACCTTAAAAATAATAGATGCCACATTATTTTTATCATTACCCTTTTTAATGTAATAATTATAATTATTTAATATAGATGTTTTAGGTGGTTTTTTATCATATACTATTTTATTTTTATCAAAACTATCATCATCTTTCATGTTTTTATAAGATTCTTTTTCATTTACTACCATACCTGATATACCCAAAATCATTTCATTATCATTAATTGTAGGTTCTATTGGTAATATATCATTATTATTTTTATAACTTATTACTTCTTGCATTATAGGGTCTTTATTTCTAGCTTCAGAAAAAACTTTATCAGTATAAATAAAGCTTAATAACAATAATAAAAATAAACTTATTAGTTTGCTAGTATTTTTAAGCAATTTCATCACCTAATTAATAATATGAATTATATTAAAAAAAAGACTTTGAAGTCCTTTTAATATGCTTTTTCTGGTTTTAAAACATAACTATTAGTAATATATCCTTTACTTTCTTGATATTGCCAATTAGATAATCTCTTACTTTTAACATCTTCACCATAAATTTTAAATACCACCTTAGTAGAGCGATCTAATCCAGGTATTACATACTCTTTTATTCCACTTACTTCTTTATCATTTGCTAGTAAAACTTCCTTAGAAGCTGTATCAGTATATTTAACAACCACGTTATATACCCCATCATTTAAATTTACAATAAAACTTCTAGGATCTTCTTTTTTAGTATCTATCGTTATTTTATCATTACTCTTTTTAGATTCTTTTAATTCTTCATTTAATACCGGGCTATAATATCCTTTTACAGTAAATACTTTATACGCATACATATCTTTAGTATTTTTAGAATCATTAAATTGCCAAGAAGATGGGTTATAAGCTTCTTTTATATTGGTAGCATTTATAATTTGTAACTTTATCTTCCAAGTTTTATTTTGGTTTTTTAAAGATTTAACTTTTATCTTAAAACTTCTTTCTTCTTTATCAATTGTTTTACTATCTTTTTCTTTCCATTCGTTATTATTAAGTTCATATAATGTATATTTATAAGATCCTGAATAATTATATATTACGTCTGGAACTTTAAATTCCATAACATAATCATCATTTTTATCATAATAATCACTTACTATAAAACCATTTTTATTTGTTAACTCTCCAAATAGTTTTTCTAAAGTAAGAGAATATGCGTATTTTGTAGGAGTTGTGCCTTTTAAGATGCTAAAAAAGGAAAACATAAGAACAAAACTAATTATAAAACCTACCGCAATTGATATTTTAGCTTTTTTTAAAACTTCGTCACTAGCTAATCTTGGTCTTCCAACTTTATTCTTTTCATCCTTTAAAAGCCATTCTTTCATTTAAAACACCTCCTTTTATTTTTTGTAATCTAATATCTTTTTATGAATACCAGGTTCTACCACATCTAATGTATTAATACTTAGTTCTAAAGATTTTTTATATTCTCCGTTAAAGAATAATTTTTCTGCTTTAACAAGTCCATCATTTATAACCGGTTTAGAAGATCTATAACGGTTTCCATATACTATAGCATATTCTGATAATAATGCCATTTTTATCATCTCAGCAGTTGTATTATGTAATTTAAACACCAAATCCCTAGCTGTATCAACCCTAACGTTTAACGTATCAACGTCAAGTGGTTTTTTAGTTAATTCAACTTGTATTTCCTTAATTGCATCTGATGCTTCTCTTAACTCAACATAATAATTATCAGGAATTATTGGAAGTCTATTTTTTCTTATTTGATACTTAGATTGTTTTAAAAGCAATTTAATATCTTCTAATTGTCCTTTAGCTCTTTCTTCATCATCTTTTAAATTACCAACTTTTTGTAATAAACCATTTAATTTTTCATGTAATTTACTTAATTTAAGTACTATTATTTCTAAATCTTGATTTAGTTTAGAAAAAGGAAAAGAATGATTTTTATTTAATGTCTCTAATTTATCATAATCTTTTAAAACGCCTTCAAACTCACTTCTTAAAAGTTTTATAGAATCAAGGGTATCCTCAGTTAAGTTATATCTATTTTTCATTTCAGGCAATTGATTTTCTACCGCGGTTAGTACTTTATTAACGTGATTTTTTTTCTTATTAAATGAAACAAGTCCTTCTTCATAATATTTTCTAGTTATTTTCTCTGTTTCAAAATCATTAAATAATGAATCAAAATATTCTAATATAGTCTTTAATTCAAAAGTAACATCTTCTAAGTTAAGAACTCTTACACGATCAAAAATAGCATTTACTTTTTTTTCTGTTTCTACAATGTTATATTCAACGTTTAAATAATCTAATTGGTATCCTTCTCTAGTTAACTTTATGTATTCACTAGATACATCTTCGGTTCTTTTTGGTATTAAATTTTTACCCATTAACATTATTTCAGGTATTTCATCAATTATTATGGTCATATGATCTAACATCTCTGTTAATCCTTTAACTACGTATATCACTTCTTCATAGTCTTTTTTCTCCATTACTTCTTCAAATTCTTCAAAACGTCTTTCTATTGTTTCAAATTGTAATTCAATTGTTTTAACCGTCTCTTCATAATCTGTCTTTGTTTCTTCAAATTTCTTTTTTAAATTTCTATATTGTGTTTTTAACTTAATTACGGTAGCTCTATTTCTCTCTTCACTTAGCGTTATTTCTTTTATTTCTGATAAGATATTTTTTATCTTTGTTTTAACTTCATATAATTTAATTTCTATTTCAGTAATCTTTTGATAAACTTCTTTTGAATTACTTTTATCTATTAAAAAATCTACTTCTATTAACATATCATTAACAAGTGGAATGGTTTCGTTTTCAATCATTTGAAACTTAATGTCCCATGCGTTATATTTTTCTTCTAACTTACTATTATTTTTAACAAGTGCCTTAACTTTCGATAGCTCACTTAAAACAGGAACGTTAATAAGCATGTTTTTTTCTTTTTCTAAATTATTCACCGCCGTTAACATTCTTTTTTTCTTCTTTGATTTTAATACTATTATTAAAATTATTATAATAATTAGCGATAGAACAACTATGGTACCAACATATAATCCTTTACCCATTTTACATTCCTCCTACTATATAAAATATCTTATCATAAAAATCGACTTTTTGCTACTTATATTTAAAAAAAGTAAAGTATTAAACTTTACTTAAACTAAAAACTTTTTGTTTACACGCATTGTTTTTCTTTTTAATTATTTCATTGTAATTATATGATAAATTAGATGGCATTTCATCTTCATACTTTGATATAAAATTAAAATCATAACCATATATTATAGCATTTACTTTTAATATCTTATCTAAACCATTTAACACCTCATGATAATTTTTAGTAAAATTTGGTGTATTTGAACATAAAACGTATTCTAAAACATTGCTTAAAAAAACTCTATCAAACTCTTCATTAATACAATTTTTTATATTAATAATATCTGTATCATAATACTTAAAATTTACGTTCTTTAAATTTTTCTTTAATTTTTGATATTGTAATAAATCAATATAATTATTATATTTTATATTTCCATATGGATTTATAACATCACCATAAGATATTTTATTATTTATCCTTAAATATTCAAAAGTATCCCAAAACTTATATTCATCCATTGTTAAATATTCTTTTACTTCAAAAATTATATTGTCTTTAAAATTATAATTAAAGGTTTCCATTTCTTCAATAAATCTCATTCTTTTGAAAAAATCATAATAATTGTATTTTTTTATCATCGCTATTTTTAAAGCGGATACATATTTACTAAATATGTTAACATCAAAAGATGAAATATTTGTTGCACCATTTAATACACAATTTAAAGCATGATCTCCGCTTGAAGTAATAGTAAGAATCTTTTTATCTTTTAAGTTTTCTTTTGGATATAAGGACATATCTTCATTTGTCCATAAATAAGATGGATCAAGGTTACCAAACGGAGTTATTGAGCTTTCTTTTGAAAAAATATTTAATAATAAGCTTTCATATTTATTCATATTTGTCCCCCAACGTGATACATATACTACCATATTTTCTTTATTTTATCAATAAAACTTGACTATTTGAATATAATTAGTTATAATTTAAAGCGTGTAAACTTTAAAGCAGCACTTTTTGAATTTAATAACGTGTTTGTTGCAATTACGTTATGTAAGTAATCTTTATAAGCTGCGAAGATGAAAACATTAAAACAAACTCCCTATTAAATGGCAAAAGTCCTTTAGTTTACAATAAAACAAAGGAGGAGATTAAATGGCAAGATATACAGGACCTATGTATAAGAAAAGCCGTCATTTAGGTTTTTCTTTACTAGAATCAGGTAAAGAATTAGTAAAAAAACCATATGGACCAGGTCAACATGGAAATGATAAAAGACGTGGTAAAGCTTCAGAATACAAGCTTCAATTAATGGAAAAACAAAAAGTAAGATTAATGTATGGTGTTAACGAAAAACAATTTAGATTAACATTTGAAAAAGCAGCTAAAATGAAAGGTATCCAAGGTGAAAACTTCCTTAAACTTTTAGAAAGTAGATTAGATAACGTAGTTTATCGTATGGGATTAGCTACTACTAGAAGAGCTGCAAGACAAGTTGTTAACCATGGACATATTACTGTAAATGGTAAAAAAGTTGATATTCCATCATACCAAGTTAAAGCTGGTGATGTAATTGCAGTTAAAGAAGCTTCAAAAGACCATAAAGCAATCTTAGAATCTTTAGAAAAAGTAAATAAGACTGTAGAATATGTTGAATTTGATAAAAAGAAGTTATCTGGTACATATGTACGTATGCCTGAAAGAAGTGAACTTCCAGCAGACATAAAAGAATCAATGATCGTTGAATTCTACAATAAATAAGGCTTAAAGCCTTATTTTTTTGTACGATAAAAAAAAGAGGACTATCCCCTCGATTTTTTTAACAAATATTTATATTTAAAAAGTGAAATAAGCATCACAAAACCTACAAATATTAACATAAATATAATTGGTATTTCAACAAAACCATAAGTAAAATTTAATTCGTTAGTAATAGACATATATACTAAATCATATACTAAAGTACTATTAAATATGGTTGATAATAAATTATCATTAAAAGTATCAATTAATGAATTATGCTTCCCAGAGCTAACATTATGAATAAGAATGCTTAAAACACCTGTAGCGCATCCAAAAACAAATGATTTTATATGTAGTTCATGCAAGTTATTAGCTATTACAATGAAACTAAATATACTAATTATAAGTAAAATTACTAAAATAACATAATTATAAGGTTTTATTTTTTTCATAAAAATCAATTTATTTTGAATGTTTTTCTTTTCATTTAATTTTCCCGATAAATACTTAGATAATTCATCATTTTCATCATTTATCTGTGGTATTATTTCTGAAAACACATCATCAACATTTAAGCTAGTTTCTTCACTAATTAAATAAGTAAAAGAAGATACATTATTAGAAGATAATTCATTTTGAATATTATTAGCTATTTCTTTTTCATTATTTTCAATAAGAAATTTATTATCATTAATGAAAGTTTCAGGAATTTTTAAAATAGTATTTGATTTTTGTTCGTTTAAAAAATTAATGTTTTCATCTAATTTAACTATTTCTTGTTTTATATTTAAAATTTTATTTTTAGCTTCTTTTATTATCTTATTAATATGTTTTCTTTCTGATCTTAAATTCCCCTTTTTTATAAAATTCATATTAAAGAATGAATAAATGGTAATTAATCCAAATATACCAAATGGTATTGTAATAATAAGAAGTTGGTTGTGATGAATAAGATTAAAGATTAAACAAGTTAACCAAAATATTCCTTTTATTAAATCATATAGATTGGTTATTCTTTTCCCGTTTAGATTATATGATGTACTTGCATTAATATTTTGGTTTAAAAATAATATTCCATCGTTATATAATGATTTTAAAAAGAACTTTGAAACTAAATCTTTTCTTATCTTTTTTAAATTTTCTACTTCCATGCAATCATTTATATATTCATCAAATTCTCTTTTAATTAATTGTTTATCATCTTTTTTTACAAGATCTATTAAACTTTCATAATCTTTTTTTACTTCTTTTAACTCATCTTCTTGAATGTATTTTTTATAATTATGGGTTTTACTTTTTATAATTCCTAAGTATCCATAATAATTTTTTGGATATTTTTCTTTTATTTTAGTGCAGAGCTTCAAGGACGAAGAATAATCTTCATCCTTAAGCGAGAGTTCTACTTCTTCTTTTAAAGTTTTTAAAGTTTTATTTTTCCCTTTATTCATACTACTCACCTTTTAAAACTTTATTTTTTCTTTTACGTAATTAATAGCTTCTTCTATCTTTAAAGTGATTTGTTGCATAGTATCTCTATCTCTTATAGTTACAGTACCATTATTTATTGTTTCATCATCTATTGTTATACAAAATGGAGTTCCTATTACGTCTTGTCTTCTATATCTTTTACCAATAGAACCAGTTTCATCATAAGTTGTCATAAATTCTTTTGCAAACATTTTATATAATTCTTCTGATTTTTCTTTATGATACTTTTTAACAAGTGGTAATACTGCTACTTTATATGGTGCTAAAAAAGGATGAAATTTCATAACTTCTCTTGTTGAACCATCTTCTAAAGTTTCTTTATTATATGCTTCACATAAAGTCATAAGAGTAAGTCTTTCAACACCTACAGAAGGTTCAATAACATATGGAATATATTTTTCATTTGTTTCTGGATCTTGATATTCCATATTAGCTCCAGAAAATTTTTGATGTTGTGATAAATCATAATTAGTACGGCTTGCAATACCCCATAATTCACCCCATCCAAATGGAAATTTATATTCAATATCAGTTGTAGCATTACTATAAAATGATAATTCTTCTTTAGAATGATCCCTTAATCTTAAATTTTCTTCACTTATACCTAAACTAATTAAGAAATTTTTACAATATTCTTTATAATATTTAAACCATTCTAACTCTGTTCCAGGTTTACAGAAAAATTCAAGTTCCATTTGTTCAAATTCTCTTACCCTAAAAATAAAGTTACCTGGTGTAATTTCATTTCTAAATGATTTTCCCACTTGTCCAACACCAAAAGGTAATTTAAGTCTCATCGATCTTTGAATATTTAAATAGTCAGCAAAAATACCTTGTGCGGTTTCAGGTCTTAAGTAAATTGTACTTTTACTATCTTCTGTTACCCCTTGGAATGTTTTAAACATTAGGTTAAACTGTCTTATATCAGTATAGTCTAATTTACCACATTTTGGGCAAACTATATTATGCTCGTTAATGTAATTTATAAGTTCTTCATTACTCATACCACCAGCATCTATAACACCATCATCTTCAACTAATTTATCTGCTCTATGTCTTGTTTTACATGATTTACAATCAATTAATGGATCACTAAACGTAGAAATATGTCCCGATGCTTCCCAAGTTTTTGGATTCATTAAAATAGCACTATCAAGGCCTACGTTATTTGGATCTTCTTGTACAAATTTCTTAAGCCATGCTTTTTTAATATTACTTTTTAACTCTGCGCCTACTGGTCCAAAATCCCATGTATTTGCTAACCCACCATATATTTCACTTCCTTGAAATATAATTCCATATTGTTTACATAAATTAACTAATTCCTCCATATTTAATTTATTATTCATTATTATCACTCCTTCTTTTTTTACATTTTAAATATTTTTTATCTATTTCTTTATTATGAGAAACAATTAAATTCATTATTTCTTCATATTCAGCATCATCAATCAAATCAATTTTTATCATTATATCTTCTACTTCTAATACTATGTCTTTAACATAATATGTAACGTTATTTTTAGTAGGTAAAACCACTCCATAATTTAAATAACAAACTTCATTACGTTTAGATAATATTTCACGAATTAAATCAATCAAAAACTCTTTTTCCCTGTTATAAAATAAATAAATATTACTATCTGATATATTAAATATATAATCATTATCATAATTTTCGTAGCTACTAATATTACTTTTTGTATTTATAATATAATTAACATTTTCTTTTTTTATACTTTTATCTAAAAATTGTCGTCTTGAATCATCATAGTTTTTATATGAAATATCTATTAATTCATACTTGTTATCAATTATTTCAGGAGAATATAATGCTACTTCTACTTCTGGCTTTTTATTAAAAAATGCTGGTTCTTTATCAAGAAATAATTTCAAAATATCACCATTAAGCATTATACCAGCTACATTTTTCTCACACAGTATACTCTTTAACATAGAAAAAGCTTTAGAATTATCTTTAATTATTAAATCATTATAATAATTTAGTATTTGCTCATGTTTTTTTTGATCAGCATCAACGTATAACTTTTTAGCTTTTACCATGGTATTATTTTTCCCCATAACCTTTATTGATAACCAATTACCCATTAAAGTAACTTTTGTATCTTCTAAGGTCATCATAATAATCACTTCCTTATCTAAATATATGATTACAATTTAAAGTTGCGCATATTAATTTTTTTATCATGATGTTTACATATTTTTATGGCATAACATATAATAAAAAACTCCTAGAACTAACGTAGGGGTGAATATTAATCCACGGTTCCACCCTACTTATTTCTAAGAGAAATCACTCGTTTGTATAGCTGATAGGTTTCCAAGCCCGTCATCGCAACTAATAAAATATAGATATATTATATCATAAAATTGATATTTTTTTTAGAAATTTTTTACTTTTTAAGTAAAGACCTGTATATCTATCATAATAATCATCTATAAAATCATTTATTTCTTTTTTTACATCATCAGAAATATCTAGTTTTGATATCTTAGAAATATCTACATATTCTAATAACCTAATTAATTTTATTGTTTTATCACTAACAACATAATCACTTCCTACGTGATCTTTACATACAAAACCACCTTTATACGCTGATATAGTAATTACTTTCTCATTACCACAAACAACGCATCCGTTAAGTTTTGGAGATACACCTAAAAATGATAAAAACTTAAGTTCTAAAATATTAGA
The DNA here is from genome assembly GCA_945788325.1 of uncultured Clostridium sp. GTDB lineage: Bacteria > Bacillota_I > Bacilli_A > RF39 > UBA660 > Aphodocola. Next base: position 25,732 of record CALZLL010000001.1, on the reverse strand, counting down.
TATAACAACGTAATCAAATCCTTCTTCTATCTTTAAGATTGAACTAATATATATATCATATATATTTTTACTATTATTTTGTTTCATAACTCCAGAAGTTAATTCTGATATATAATTTAAATAAGATAATTTATTAAGATCTTTTTTTATTCCTTTAAGTGGATTTATAACATCTCCTCCTATAAGAGTTGATAATTTATTTTCTTTATAACTAATAGAAAAAGATGCATAAGTAAAAACTTGACTAATACTTCTTAATGGGCTTTTAAGTCTTTTAGCACCCTTAGCAAGTACCCCAATTACTCCCTTTTCTTTAGTTATAATATTTAATATTTTACTTGTCTCCCCATAAGGTTTTTCATCAATTATAACTCCTTCAACCTCGATCATTTGCAAGGGTATCAATCTTCCCTTCTTCCATTTCTTTATATTTAATATAATATTCTATTTTTCCTGTTTGAACAAATAAATTCCAAACATCTTTTTTATTCATAAACATCACCTTTCTATTTATATCTTGGTGATGATTTTTATTTTTTATTCATCTATATCATAAAAACCTAATTCTTTTAGATACTTTTCTTTATCTCTCCAATTTTTAATAGTTTTTACAAAAATTTCTAAATACACTTTTTTACCAATCATGTTTTCAATATCAATTCTAGCTTTCGAACCAATTTCTTTTAACATTGAACCTTGTTTACCAATTATTATACTTTTTATTGAATCCCTTTCAACAATAATAGTAGCATTTATAATAGCTTTATCTTTTTTTTCAATATATTTTTCAACTACGCAAGTTACCGAGTGTGGTACTTCTTCATTAGTTAATCTAAGTACCTTTTCCCTTATTAATTCAGCTGCTCTAAATTCTATTGTTGTATTTGTTAATTCTTCATCAGGAAAATACTTAACGCTATCAGGTAAATATTTCTTTAAGGTTTTAATAAGTTCATTAACGTTTTTTTCCTTAAGTGCTGAAACAGGTACTATTTCTTTAAAATCATATAAATCTTTATAATTTAAAATTAAATTAAATAAATCATCTCTTTTAATCTTATCAACTTTATTTAAAACCAAAAACGTAGGCTTATTAGCTTCCTTAATTTTATCTAACACAAAATTATCTCCCTTACCAAAAGGCATGGTAACATCCACTAAAAATAATATTATATCAACATCATCTATTGAGTAATAAGCCTCTTCATTTAATCTTTGACCCAATTTATGCTTAGGTTTATGTATACCTGGTGTATCAACAAATACTATTTGTGAATCATCATCATTATATATTCCCTGAATCATATTTCTAGTTGTCTGTGCCTTATTTGAAGTTATTGCAATTTTATAACCAACTAAAGAATTAATAAGCGTTGATTTACCCACGTTTGGTCTTCCTACCAAAGTTACGAATCCTGATCTCATAAAATATCTCCTTAACTAAGATAATTATAACATAATAATTAAAATAAAGTTAAATACTTTAATATTAGTTTATTAATTATTAAAAAAATCCAAATAAATTGGATTTTTTATTATAAATCAGTTTTTGATATTGTTATAACTGGGCGAAGACCTAAACGGAATTCGGTGTAGAAGCTGTGATTCGCTAAGGAACCATTCGATGCAACGCCCATCACGTGGAGACCATTGGCAGCAGAACCAAGCCAGTAAGATGTTTCATATACCCAACTTGGTGCAACTTCACATGTTTTATTAGCTTTATCACAACCTAAGTTAGTAGCTTGCTCATAAGATAATAAACTAGTACTTACACTTGTTTTTCCTAATGTTGTTTTTATATATGATTCATAATTCTTTAATGGTTCATATAATAATGAATTTTCATCAAATACATATGCTGGAAAACTTGTTCCATATTTACTTAAAAGTGCAGTTCTTGATTCTGCCCAATATCCAATAGTATTATTTTCAGCAAAGTTTATTATTCCGATAAATACAGTATTATCTAATATAAATCCTTTTGATTCACTACTTTGCAATCCATATCCAGGTGTTGATGGATCTATTGGATCCTTTCTAACAATATTAGATACAATAACTTCTTCTTTATTATTAAGTTCGATTTCATTTCCAACAAGTAAATTATACTTAGCAAGAGCTGTTACTGTATCTCCATTATCACTTATTACATAGAAGTCTTCTGATTTATTTGTATCATTATTACATAGGGCTATTTCATCTCCTACATTATATGCACTTTTCTTTTCAAATATTGTACATGCTGTTGTAGGTCCTTGTCCTGTTGTTGCTATCTTTTCATCTGTTTGTACAAATGTTACACCATATGATAACGTTATTGTACTTGTTTCTTTTGGTAAGTCTTCTTTCGTTATATCTTTTTTAAATTCTATTTCTATTTTTAGTGGTATTCTTGTTTCTTTACCTAATACATATCCTTCATTTAATTCTTCATTATTTTCTTTTAATACTTTAAATGATAAATATTTTTCTTGCTCGGTTGTTAATACTGTTTTTACTATATTATCTATCTTAGCATTTATACTTCCTTCATTTACTAAGTCTACCGTATATACTACTTTATCTCCTGGTGTTGTTAATCTTACGTTCATATTTTCTATTACAGTATTATCATCTGTTTTTATATTTGCAGTTCCTTCTACATATTCATTTCCTGATGCTAATACTAGATTATCAAACTTAAGTCCCCATTTTGATGCATCTAGTTTTGCACTACCATTTATTGTTAGTGTTTGTGATAATGCTGCAAATGCTATTGTAAGCCCTAGCACTGCTATTACAAGTACTACTATTGCTAGTGCTTTTACTCTTCTTTCTTTTTCCACGATTACTCCTCCTATTATCTATTTTTACTATGTTTATAATATCATACTACCCCCTTCCCGGTCAAGGGTTTAAAAGCTTTGTGGAAAATAGTTGTAAACATAAAAAAGATTAGCATTACTAATCTTCTATCATAATAATTCTAATATCTTTGGTACAAAAACGTATAGTCCTACACAAATAGCTGTAAAAGCAGATATTACAACGGCTCCTGCTGCTACATCTTTAGCTACCATAGCTAAGGGATTAAACTTATTTGTATATAAATCTACCGCAAGTTCTATTGATGAATTTATAAGTTCTGATGTTATTACAAAAGCAACCATCGAATAAATTAAAAGCCATTCTACTAAGTTTAATCTAAATATAATTCCTATAATTGTTACGCATATGGTTGCAATTATATGAACTAAAAGGTTTTGTTCACGATCAAAAAAACTTTTTATCTTTTTCATACGATTACCTAAATAATGCCATTATTTTTGGTACAAACACAACAAGCCACATACCTGCTGCCATCATGTCTGCAACAAAACAAGCAGCAGATGCAGTATCTTTAGCTACTTTAGCTAGTGGATGATATTCTTCTGTTACCATATCAACAACGGCTTCAATTGATGTGTTAAATAACTCTGTTACTAAAATTAAAGCACCCATTACCAAAGTTATTACCCACTGAATTGGAGTAATGTGAAACCCAAAACCACAAGCTATTATTATTGCCATTACAATTACGTGCAATAGTAAACTTTGTTCATGTAAATAAGCGTATTTTAACCCGTCAAACGAATATTTAAAACTCTTTAGTATTCTTTTAAAACCTATTTTTTTAAATCCTTGTTCTTCAACGTATTTACCACGTGATATTTCAACCTTAACTTTCTTTTTTGATGCCATAACTATCTAACAACTCCTTTTGTAAACTAAACATTTTCTCTTCATCTTTTTTATTCATATGATCGTAACCCAATAAATGTAATAAACCATGTACCCCTAAAAAGCATAATTCTCTTTTTGTACTATGTCCATATTCTTGAGCTTGAGAAATAACTTTATCATAAGAAATATATATATCACCTAATATTCTTACTTCCGGTGTATCTATTTTCTTATCATCCTCTAATGCAAAAGTAATAACATCAGTCGGTCTATCAATTCCTCGATACTCTTTATTTATTTTATGTATACTATCATTGTCTATAATTATAACATTAAACATAACGTTTTTCAACGTAAGTTTTTCTGATGCATAATTAATAAAATCTTTAAGAATATTTAATTCTTTTATATCTTTATCATATTCATTAAACACTTCTATATAATTCATGCTAAAAACCTCCAAAAATCAAATCTAAAAGCCAAATATATTATAAACAAAATAATTACTAAACACAACACATCTAAGAATACTTGACTTTTCATAAACCTTGGAAGCTTATCAACTAATTTACCACCAAACTTAAATATAATGTATCCTATTATACCACCTATCGTATTTAAAATAACATCATCAATATCCGCCGTTCTTCCTATTACACTTTGTGCAAATTCTATTGAGCATGAAACTAAAATAGATAAAAATAACGTTTGATAAACTTTATCATTTTTTACATAATAAGTAACAAAAATACCAAATGGTACAAACAAAAGAACGTTACCTATTACATTTTTTAAAAATAGTCTAGAATTTACATCATATCTAAATATTTCTCTAAATGGCACAAAATTATTTGTTCCATAATTATTATCTTGAAAAGTTACGATATAATATAAAAGTAAAATATATATAATAAAACATAACATTAAAAGTTCTTTATGTAAAACAAAGTTTTCTTTGTTATTAAATATATATACTAAACGAATTGAAACAATTATGATCGTAAATATAAAAATCATTGGCCATACACTATGTACTAGCTGTAAAAAAATATCTGTAAACATAATATACCTCTTAATTACCGTTTTCTTTTTCCTCTTTGTTTAATAAACTTTTATCAACTTCTTTATAACTGGTAATATCTTCACATACCTTAAAGAAAACGTCTAATTCTATTTTACTATCATTCGAGGTAAAGTTCAATTTTTTTTTACTAATTATATATTCATCTTTATTTAGTTTTGCGCTTATTTTTTTAACTGCTAATTCTTCTGCCTTTCTAATTGCTTTATCCATCGTATATTTTTGCTTTTTTATCTTAGTTTTTCTTTGTTTTTCCAATCTAATATTAAATGGAAATACTTTACTTTTTATTAACACTTTATTTTTTTCTAAACTCATCGAAGAATAATTTTTTCTAAGCAATAATTCTTTATTCATAAAAGTTATTATAAGATTATTTTTAACTTCATCTAAATATATAACTTCCTTATATATTAAAGGATAAGATACATGCACTTTATACCATGTTTCTGCATATACTATTCCTTTAGCTTTTACTTGTCCTTTTACGGTTTCGTCTTTTATAATATCCCCAGAAATAATTGTTTCACCTTGAGATACATAATCATTTTTCTTTTTTAATATAACTCCTTGCTCTGCTTCTACCTTAATTATTATACCGCTTTTTTTAGCTACTATGTGTCTTGGCTCAATACTTTCTTTTTTAGCATTTATTTTTCTTTCGGTAACTTTAACAGTTAACTTACTTCCTTTTCTTTCTATTTCTAACCATTCTATTTTATCTTTATTGTTTTTTATTATTTTATTTATTACTTTTTGTCTTTTATCATAGTTTGGAACCAAGTGATATTTTGATATACCATTATCATTTAAATTATCCATTATTAATTTTCTTATTTCTTTATTATTATGCACTACTTGTATATCAAATGTTAAATTACTTAATGTAAATAAATATATAAAGGCTATTATACTAGCTAGAAAAAAAGTTATGTTATTTTTAAAAAGTGTAATGTACTTAATTGGACCATATAGTTTAATAATATTTATTTCATATATGGTATTTTTATCTAATATTTTAATATAGTCTTCATATGTAATTTTAATTATTATCTTGTTATGACTTATTTCTTTATAATTACTATATTTTATTTTATTATATATGCATCTTTTAATAAATAATCTAGGATTCTTTCCAGTGATACTTATTTTTACATAATTATTAATCATCATTACCTAGCTCTATACTATTAATGTTACCTGATATTATCATGTATTCTTCAAACATTGTTTCAACAACTAATTTTTTACCATTTATTATGACTTTTTTGTCTTTACATAAAACAACTACTTTAGATGAAGAAAAACATTCAATTTTATCATAATAGTATATTTTTACCTTATCAAAATCAATTTTAATTTCAAAATTATTACATTCTACATAATCATTTACAAGTTTACTTAGTTTCATAGTATCACCAATAAATTTTATGCTAAAAAAAAGCTTACTATGTAAAATAGTAAGCATTTATATAATGAGTAAAGAAAAACTTATGCTGCGTTTCTTTCACGACGAGCTGCTTTACGACTGTTTTTTATAGCTTCTTTTTTAGCGTTTCTCTTTTTAACTCCTGGTTTAATAAATTCTCTTTTGTTTTTTACTTCAGAAGGGAGACCGCTTTTAGCTACTCTTTGCTTAAACTTCTTTAAAGCCGCATCAACGTTTCCGTTTTTTACTTGAACAGTTATCATTTTTCTTACCCCCCTCTCCTTTTTTTCTAATAGTAATTATAACACTTAAAATTAGTTATTACAACATATTTTTTCGTATTTACTTCAAAAAAAGACAGATTTTTTAAAAATCCATCTTTTAAACACCAGCTTTATAGTTCCATAATTATTCTAACTAACGTTCCAAATATTCTACCTAATTGCATAATAAACTTAATTATGTAACTAAATACTGGTAACATAAGAATAAAGGAAGTAACACAAATTACTCTTTTTAAATATAATTTTATCTTAGCGGACAAGCATTACCACCTATTAACCTTCTTATGCTACTTCCAAAATATCTACCTACGTCTAAAAACGTATTAAAACCTCTTATTAAAGAATTAATTAAGGTAGCACTCATACCAGCTCCTGCTTTTATACTTTTAGCTTCTTTAGTTGTTAATTTCATTTTGTCTCCTTTCTATCTGCATTTAAATGGTCTTGCAATCCCGTCAAAAACTCCTGCTAGAAAAGTTATTCCAGCAATTATTCCGGCGATCGCCCAACCACTTACCCCTCCTGCTTTTATTTTTTTTAATTCGTTATTTTTTAAATTCTTCATTTGACCTCCTTATTATTACTTTCTTATCAGAATTAAATTCAATTATTTTATTGAATAAATTTAAGTTGGATTTTCGATGACTAATTAATATAATTATTTTATCAGGATAATCTTTTTTTATCGCTTTTAAAACTCTTTTTTCTGTTTCTTGATCAAGTTGACTTGTAGTTTCATCAAAAATATATACATCACAATTATTATTTAAAGCTTGCGCTAAAATAATAAGCTCCATTTGTCCTCCAGATAAATTAGAATTAATATTATCTACTAGATAATTGTAATCAATGAAATTTTTATTTAATATGTCATCTAATAACCGTTTAAAGGAATTTCTTACTTTTATATCTTTACTAAAACTTATATTCTCTTTAATCGTATCATTAAACAACCTTGTTTTTTGATCTACGTAAATAATACTTTTTCTTATATCTAAAGAACTTATTGATGATATGTCATCATCATTAATATATATTTTATTTTTAGGTGGTTTAAGTTGTTTAGTTAATAACTTAAAAAGCGTTGATTTACCTACTCCTGTTGGTCCATTTATCATTATTAAATCACCTTTTTTAAAACTAAAGCTAACGTTTTTTAATATCATTTTATCATTATATTTATAGCTTAAATTTTTAAATTCTATTTTATTAATATTAATTTTTTCACCATTACTAGCGATACTTTTTTCTTTATAAATGCTGTCTAACCTTTTAATGGTACTTTTATAATTAGTATATAAAGGTTGTAAAGAAAAAATAGAGTTTAATGAATCAAATATTATCATCTGCATATAAAAACTAAAGATAGTTAGTGATATGTTTGATGAATCAAATATTAAAATCAACATAACAAAAGTATACGTAATAACGTTTATTATTTTAAATAACAAATCCTTTTTATAATATATTTTGGATAAACTTTTAAAATTTTTTAAAAAATCATTATACTTATTTGTTATTTTATTAGTAAAATAATGCTCTTTAGATAAATTTTTAACACTATAAATACAAGTTATTACATCAGAAATAAGTGCGTTTATTCCCTGACTTTTAAGTTGTAAATCATACGTTTTATAAAAGTTTTTATTATGAAAGGTTTTGTTCACCATAAAAAGAAGAATAGATATTAATATGTTTATTAATAATAGTTTATAACTTATGATAGAAATAAAAATAAAAGATATGATTATTATTACTACGTTTATTAAAAATACATCTGTGAATTCAAAAATTAAGTTTTTAACGTATGATAAATCATTTATTTTACTAATTAGTTCACCACTACCACTTTTCTGATAAAACTTATGAGGAAGAGTGATAATTTTACTTATTGTTGGAATTGTAATAGTCTTGTCAGTTTTTATTTTAAATTTTAAAAACAAATTATCTTTTAAATAAGAGAATAATTCTTTTATTATTCCTGTTATGAAAAATAAAATTACCCAGTATATGGTTTTATTATTACTTATTTGTTCGGATATGATAGATAATAAATATGAACTTAATAAATTATATATTGATAATATAAGTGCTATTATAAATAATGGAACAATATATTTATTTTTAAATAAAATATGTTTAATAGAAAAAATTTCATCACTAAAAACTATTGCAATACCAGTATATGTTTTTGCAAAATCCTTTTTTAATATTTCCATCACTCCCCTTGCTGGATCTGCTATTAATATTTTTTCTTTAAACACTTTTAATACTACAACAAAATGCTGAAGATTATTATTTACAACGTGTGCAATAACGGGAAAATGAAGTGATTTATTAATTTTAAAATTTTTATATCCTTCAGCATTTAATCCATGTTTTTTAGCTACTCTTATTACTTCATAAGCACTAGTTCCTACCTCATCCATCTTAAATTCACTTTTTAAATTATCATAGTTTATTTTTTTATCATAATAATTAAGTATCATCGCCAAACATGCAACACCACAATCATTAACTGACGTTTGACTTACAAAGCATTTTTTATTCGTCTTATCACCTCCTCATATGTATAGTTATCCATAACTTTAAAAATCCCCCTAAAAAATTAAAAAAATTTTACTTTTTCTAAAAATATGTTATTATAAGGAAAAAAAAGGAGCAATTATGACAACAAACGACATAAAAAGATGTGAAATAATATATAATCCGGTTTCTACGGGCTTTAAGGAAAGCAACTTAAATTTAATTGCTAAAACTATTCATGAAAAAGGAATAAGTCCTAACTTTAAAAAAAGTATGTATGAAGGAAATTTAATTGAATTAGTAAAAGAAGCAGATGATGAAAATACGCTAGTTTTAACACTTGGTGGTGATGGAACCGTTAGTGAAGCATATAAAGCTTATAATGAAATTGATCAAAAAGGATTGTACGCGCACGTTCCAACTGGTACAACAAATGACATGGCAAAAAATTTTGACGTTAGGTATAAAGATGCTGATAAAATAGTAAAAGACATATTAGATGGTGAGATAACATTATTTGATTCATATAAAATGAATGATGAAATAGTCTGCTATACTTCCGTATTTGGGTACCTTGCACAAGTTCCTTACGTAACTAACCCAAATATGAAAAAACATTTAGGGCATGCAGGTTATGTATTAAGTGCATTTCCTTACATAATAAAAAAACCAGAAAAATATCTGATAGAATATGAAACTGATAATATAAAAGGACAAACAAATTGTATGTTAGGCGCAATAACTAATTCAAAAGGTTTTGCTGGAATCGATTTATATAAAGACGTAAAATTAGATGATGGAAAAATAGAACTTTTACTTATAAAAGATGCAAATCCTAAATTAATAGCTAGTATAGTATCTGATTATGTAAAAAATGATATTGATTTAAACAAATATAAAGACTCCTTAATAATTGACTCATCAAGTAAAATAAGACTAACATTTAAAGAAACTTATCCAAAGTATCCTTTTGATAATGATGGTGAAAAATCTAATCAAATACTTAACTATGGTACTGATACTGTAAATTACGAACCAGCAAAACAAATAAAGGTATTAAAAAGAAAATGATAGCTAAAAAATTAGCTATCATTTATATTTTAATATGGCGTCCTGTAAAGGATTCGAACCTTTGACCCACGGCTTAGAAGGCCGTTGCTCTATCCAGCTGAGCTAACAGGACATTGATTTGTTTTAAACAACAAATCAATTATAACTCAAAAATAATAATTATTCAATATTTTTTATAACACTTTTTGTAATTTCTTTACCATCTACCGTAAAAACAACTTCACTAACATCATAATTATCCCTAATTGATAATGAAATAGAGTATATTACCTCTTCTAAAATATTTTTACCTGCTTCATCATCAAATAAGAAATTATTAAAATCAAGCGTAAGAACATCTTCTTTTAATTCATAGTTTAATAATTTTGTATTATAGTTTAAAAAGCTCATCAAATTTGTTTCGTATATATGTGATGACGTTAATTCATCAATTATTATTTTTATTTTATCTCTATCATCATTGTTTACTTTTGTAACTGGTACATAGTAATAGCCTTTATTATTTTTATTTACGTAATAAATTGTTGTCTTACTAACGTTTTTATAATTAGTAACATCATAAGAATTATTTATTCCGTCTTTTCTTGAAAATGGTTGAGTTAAGTAAGTACCATTAGGTGATTTTAAAAGTTTATTACCATCAATATTTATGTATAAATATTTTATACCATCTATTGTAGTTATATTATAAGTAAGTGCCTCAATGGCCCTTTGAAAGTTATTGCTATTTAATTCTAAAAAGTCAGATGATAAATCAATAAGTATATTATCATTATCTATTTTTACATCATTAATTTTTGTGTCACTAGGTATAATAGCTTTAAATCCATTTGGTAATTCATTTTCGTATTTACCACCTATAATTAAAAGTTCTATCAATTTTTTTGCATATTCTTCATTGGTTTTGGCGTTAATTTTCATAAGTGTTCTAGCTACATAGCCATCTTTATCAATTAAAAATACTTCTTTTTGTTTAATCGTATTACTCGTTTTAACCGTTTTTTCATCTTCCAAGGAATATTCTTTAGATGCTGGAAATACAAGTAACAATAAAAGTAGCAAAAGCATTCCTGTAGTTCTAAAAATTTTATTATAAGCAAATTTTCTTAGCATATAAATCCTCCATTTAATATTATGAAAAAATCGCATTAAATATGCGATTTTATAATGTAATCTCGTTTAATCTTATAAGCTCAATTACAGCACATGCTCTTCCCTTTACTCCGAGTTTTTGCATTACATTTGATATGTGATTTCTAACCGTTTTTTCACTTATTCCAAGTTTCATAGCAATTTCTTTGGTAGTTTTATTAGTTATAAGGTAATCAAATATTTCTTTTTCTCTTTTAGTAAGTACACGTTTTCCCATGATTTCCCCACTTTCCTATGATAAGAGGTATTTTAATATTTTTTCTATATTATTTTATGAGAAAACATATAAAAAGGTACTTAGTTTTGAAATTTAACAGATACGTAAACGTTATTCTTAAATTCTTTTTGAATTAATCTCATAACGTTATTTGCAAGAGAATAATCATGATCTTTCCTTTTTATTGTTACACTTATATTTACTCCATCTATCTTTATGAATGAGTCTAACTTAAGTTGTTTTTTTAGTTTGTTTTCTAAATCTTCTTCTTTAGCCTTTATTGAGTCAATTTCTTTTAAACCATCATATGCGTTATTTTTTTCTTCCGTTGATGCATCTTTATTTGTTAAAATTTCATTATATTCTGCTGCTAAAGCTGCTTGCTCTTCATCTCTTTCAACTTGTAAAGCGGTTAAAACATCAGTTTCACTTATACTCAATTTTTCTTTTTTAGTAGTTTCCTTTTTTGTTGTATCAGTTGTCTTTGCAGTTGTTAAAAGTTCACTAGGCATCGTAATATAGTACACACTTAATACTAAAATTAAACTAAATAATGTTAAAAACCATATCTTTTGTTTATTAATCATAATACCCTCCAAATCTTTCTACTTAACTATATGTTAAAAAATAATTTTAATGACAAAAAAAGAATCAATTAAGATTCTTTTTCACTATTTAATACAGCATTTGCAAAAGGCATAACATCATTAATTTTCTTTTCTAACTCTTTTTGTTTATTATTTAGTTCTTCTTCTTTATCGTTTAATTCTTGTTCAAATTTATCAAGATCTTCCCTCTTAGCATTTGAACTTTCAATTAAATCATTAACAAATGCTTCATCTTCTTCTAACTTAGTTTTTTCTTCTTTATAACTTTCTCTTCGCTCATCTATTTCTTCTAAACGTTTTGTTAAACGTCTTATCATTTCTTCTACTATGTCTCTTTCACTATATTCAGCTTCCATGGTATCAGTTTCTTTTTCATTAATGATTGGTTCTACTTTTACATAATCATCTTTTTCTATTGTTTCTTTTACTTCTGGTACTGCAACTATTGGAGACTTAGCTATTTTTAATATTTCTTCAACATCATAAGGTTTTTTAAATGCTTCCTTGCTAGTTTCATTTACTTGTTCTTCAGTAAATTCAATTGGAGAAATTGGCTCAATGTTCATTAAAGTAGAATCTTCCTCTTTTTCATCATTAATTACTGGTATAATTATTTCATTTTCTACTAATGGTTCATTATTAATTTCATTAGATTCTTCTTCAATAACCGGAACAATAAGTTCATCATCAATTTTTACATCGTTTAATTCAGGTTCTATAGGTGAATTTGCTTCAACTTCTGGAATACTTGGTATTAAAACTTCTGGAACAGGATTAATATCAGGTATAAATGGTTTAAATTCTTCAGCACTTTCTTCTAATTTATCATTATAATCAACTGAAGAATTTAGTGCACTAGATACTTCACTAACAAAGTTATTTAAATATAAATCACTAATTTTTGTTAATGTATTTGTAATTACATTATATAATTCTTTTTTAAAAGCATTAAACGTATCTTCTAAGTTACTAATAGTATTATTTACGTTAATTGAATCATAAAAATCTTTAACACATGATTCAATATCATCATTTTTTTTATCTTTATTAAGAAAATCAACTCTTTTTATTTTTACTATTTCTAAATATTTTTCATTTAGCAATTGATTTAAATTATTATTAAATGCTTCTTTTTCCTCTTTAGAATTAATACTAGTATTTTCTATTTTATCATTTATTTTTTCAACGAATTGTTCATTAACAGTCTCAACGCTTCTTAAGTCTTTTATTACATATGACTCAACTGTTCTTGATACAGGATTAACAATTTTTTCTTTAGCTAACGTAATAGCATTAGAAAAATCTACCGTGTATCCTGATACTGTTACCACATCGCCTACAAAAGCAGTTGTTTTTTCATCTATTTTAACATTTAGATCACGTAAGAAAGTTCTATATTCGTTATTATTTTCACTAACTTTTTCTAAAACGCTATTTAGTATTTTACTCATTTTCACTACCTCCATTTTCGTTAGAGTCCTTAATCTTGCTTAGTCCTTTAATTAATGGCTTCATGTTAAGGAAGATAACTTCAGCTTCAGATAACTTAGAATTAATTTCAAGTTCTCTAGCATTTAATTCCATCTTTCTTTGAGATAGTTTATTTTCTCTTTCGATATTAGCTTCAATATTTTTATTAGTATCAGATAATCTTTTATCTACATCTTCTTTTCTAAGTCTTAATTTTTCTTCTTTTCTAGATAATTTTTCTTCTTCCGTATTAAGACTTAAAATTATTTTATTAAATAAAGTCATATCATCATATTTATCAAATTTATTTGGTATATTTTCTTCTTTTACCAAATCAGATATTCTTGTTTCATTTATATTATCCATCATGTTTTCTTCCCCTTCATCTTCTTTTTTCTCTTCTATTTCACTTAGTAATTCTGTTTTTAAAATATCATAATATTTCAAATCGGTCCCATCTATCATTTCTTTTAAATCTTGTTCTAGATTTTCTTTTAAGTTAGATACTAAATTATTAATTGAACTAACTAAAAAATTATTTTCACTTAACTTTGAATTAAAGTTTTTATCAACGTATATTCTAAGTTCATTTATTATTTCTTCAAGATTCAAATCCTCAGTCATGTTTAGTTGATTAGAACTTTTGTTTTTATTTAGTTCTTTTATATATGTTTTTTCTAATTTTTCTAATGTAATTTTATTGTTAACATAGTCTTCAATAAACGTATCGTTAGTTATTTGAAGTGCTAATGAATCAATAAATAACTTTCTTTTTATTTTCTTTATTATTGGAGTTTTAATGATTTTACTAACTTCATTTCTTAATATTTCCTCGGTTATAGAACTTTCGAAATCTCCAATTAAACTAACCATTTCTTCTGAAAAACGATATATTCTAGTATTAATTAAGTCATCCAACGTTTTAGAAATAACTTCGTCGTTTAATGTGCTACACTTAAGTAAAACACTATTTTTTATTCTTTCAATTACGCCAATCACAACTATCCTCCTTACTTTAAACCCCTTTTAATACGAAATGGTAATACTAAATTACCCTTTCATATTATAACTAGTAATATTTTATCACAAAAAAAGATAAATTTAAACAATAAATTTATCTTTTTTAATAGTTTTGTTTTTATATATGATATAACCCATTAAAATAAATAGTGAAATCATAGATATTATAAGACCTTGTTTCATATATTTTGGATAATAAACCATTTTTATATGGTGATTTCCTTTTTTTATATTAAATCCTAAATATGCATTAGCTAATTTTTTAGTTTTAACTTCTTTTCCATCAACTAATACCTTCCAACCTTCATCATATGCTATAGAAGTAAACATTAAATTATTCTTTTTTACATCAACGTTTCCTTCTATTAAAGTATCACTGTATTTCGTAACTTCTAACATTTCATCAGTTATTTCTTTATAAAATTTATCAAATGCTTCTTCATTTAAATTATAAGCATAAAATTTTAAAATACCATCTTCACTGTCTTCTAAGTCTATTTTTACTTCTATCGTGCTAGTATCTAACTTACCAGTATCAACGATATAATATTCATCAGATGTTATAGAATAATATTTATCATTAACATAATAAGCACTTACTTTATTACCTCCTATATATAAATAAGTGTTTTTATTATCCTCGTTATTTAAGTTTATTACAATCTCGCTAATACCATCATTCATTTTATAATTAAATTCACCATTTAAATTGTTTTTTATATTAGTATTAGTTATTGTTGTATTAAGAATACTATCTACTTCTACAGGTGTAAAAATATCGTTTATCCCAGTTGATAAGGTAACAAAATTACTTTGGTTTAAAAATGGCATGTAACTTATAAGTTTATAGTCTTTTACGTCTTTATTAACAACGTACGCAATTGATGAAGAATAATTATAACCTATCGCATTAACTGATTCTTCTTTTGCTATAGGTACGTAATAATCATTTTTAATGTAGTTTCCTAAAATGTATTTTACGTTAAACATAGTATTATAAACAGGTGTTTGATAATATTTATAATAATAACTATTAATGTCATTACCTGCCATTCCAATCATTCTTTGAAATTTAGCTACATCTTCATATGCCATAGAAGTAAAAGTAGAAATACCATTATAATCATACCATGCTCCATCATTAAGGGTTAAATAATCAGTTTTTTCCATACGGTATAAACCATTATCATCTTTTTTAATATTTTTAATTAACGATTGATAAGCTTTTTTATCACTCATAAAATTACTGATATCATGATCAATATTCCAATTAGCATTTATACCATAAACACATTCAAACATAACTATTAACGTAAAAATGAAATATACAATTATTTTATTTGATTTATTGTTTTTAATTACTATCATTAATGCATAATACATAAGAAGAATTATAAGACTCGTAATAACTTTTGAATCATCCAAGTTTTCAAATCCGGTTTTAGATGCTAATAAAACCATGATAAAAATAATTCCAAAGGATAAAGAAAGTTTATATATACTTACGTCTTTTATTCTTAACATTGAATAATATCCTAACGTAATTAATACAAAAACATATATAAAAGAATAACGCCACGGTAAATCATTAGGGACATGAAAAGCATGCCATATAAAATCTATACGATTAATATTAAATGATAAGAAAAAGAATAATAAAGATGTTATTGATATGATTTTAAATCTTAAGTTAATTTTCTTATTAAAGAATAATAACAATATAAGTGAAATAGTTAACATACCAGAATACACGTTAGGTAGTGGTAAAATATCACTTGCAAATACGGTTCTATTAACACCTGTTACGTGATTAAAAATATAATCTGATATTGAAAAATTAGAAGTTAACGTTGGAAAGGTATCTTTAGTAGCAGAAATTGATGAAAGCGAACTAAAAAGTGGTAACAATAAAAATGCTACTAAACCTGCTGCTAAAATTGAAGATATACCAAACATAATAAACTTTTTTAAGATGTTTTTAATTTTAAAGTTTTTTCTATATAAGAAATAGCCAAGAAAATAAAATACACTAAAAATACATATCATGTATCCAATAAAGTAGTTAGCAAAAAGCATAATAGCTAAACTAATAACATAAGTAAAAGGATTTTCTTCATCTATTATTTTATTAATACCTAACATTATAATTGGTAAAAATACCATTCCATCAAGCCACATTATGTTCCAATAGTATGCACAAAAATAACCTGAAAAAGCATATAATATTCCAAATATACTAGTTAATATACCATCTTTTTTAAAAGTCTTCTTAAGATAATAAGACATAAAAGTAGCTGAAAAAATAGTTTTTAAAGCAATTACAATTGAAAAAGCCATAACGATGTTTTCTTTTCTAAAAAAGAATAAAACAATGTTAAAAGGACTAGATAAATAATTTAAAAAATTCCTATAAAATGGAATACCACCACCAGTATTAAAAGAATAAAGTAGTGTCTCTCCAGACTTAATTCTATCATATAGCTCATTTAATAAAGGACCATACTGATGATAAAAATCAACATCTAACATGGAATTATTACCATATGGAGCTATTTTTTGTAAAATATATATTATCGATATAACAACACTTGAAATTAAAAAAGTAAATAATATCCATTTATTATCCTTTATATATTTCATAATCTTATCTTTCATATTATCACCAAATAAATAATAACATAAAAAAAAGAAAGAAAGCAATATATTTATTTTAAATGTTATTCAAGTATATTTTTAATAAACTCTTTACTTTCTTTCTTATAAATTACTAGCTTTTCATTTATATCAACAGTTGCAAGTAAAATTTCATCTATATCGTTAATACCTTTTATTTTTAGTTGTTTAAGTAACCAATTACCATCTTTATCTATTACATCCAAATTATTTTTCATTATTTTACCATCTATAATAACGTTAGCACATAACCCACTTTTACTTGGTTTTATATTCATATCTTTTGGGGTTAAATAATTATAATCTTCCATTGGTAAAAAACTTACTTTACCATTTGCTTCCATTAAAGCATATTTTATCTGACTTATGTCAAAATAACCAGCTATTCTTGCCGTTTCTAAAAAGTCATTTATATCCATTTTCACCCTTTTTAAATTTTTATATATAAACTTACCATTTTCTATTATTATAGTGGGAGTTCCCATGAAAAATCTTCTAAGAAATATACTTTTCATGGTAAGAATGGCTACCATGGTAGCAATAAGTCCAAAAATTAATACCGCAACAAATCCATTTATTACTTGTGCATCTAAATTCATTGACATCTCAGCAGCAAAGTTTCCTATTGAAATACTTATAACATAATCAAATAAACTAAGTTCAGAGACTTGTTTTTTACCAATTAATCTTGTTATAAAAAAAAGCGTAACTAATGAAAATAATGCCCTTGAAGCAACTATTCCTACTTCATACCAATTTGTATTTAAAATATCATTTATCAAAGTAATCACCATATATATAAATTCCCAAAAATATACTTTATATACAAAAAATAACTTGTGTATTACAAGTTATTTATTACATTTTATATCAGTTTTATCAGTTTTATAGCAAAACTCAACTTTTTTATTATTATCAAGTGCTACTTCTATGCTTTTATCTTGTTTACTAACTTCTATCCAACCTTCATTATCTAATTTATACTTCATATAAGTAACGTTAGGTCCACAATCAATTTTTTTATCTTCAATTACACAAGATGAAACATGAGTATTATAAATTGAACCAACATTATATTTGGGATTAAAATCAATCGTTAAAATATTATATCCCAAAATAGCTACAATTGTTATTACAACCATAGTAAAAATACATATAAATATTGATTCCTTTTTTGTTTTACTATCAGCTAGTTTTGGTCTTCCTACTTTATTTTTTTCTTCCTTCTTTGCCATTTTACATTTCTCCTTCTACATCATTATTTATTATTTTCTTTTCTATTATACTACTTTTTGTTATTGTTTTAACATTATTAGTTCCATCAATTACATATTCTATATTAAAGTATATAACCCTTGTTACATCACTTTCTTCATATAATATTGTGTCAGCTAAACTACTTGATTCAAGACCAATATAGCTACCATTTCCTATCTTATATGCAATTTTAGTAACACTAGCATTATCACACGTTATATCATACTTAGCAGATGATGCCTTTACATCTTTTAATATAAGAGAGCAATTTCCAGTAGGTGCTTTAGTAGTTTTTTCTTTGCCATTTAATGTTTTAACTTCGTATTTAGTAATTTTACTATTATTTGGATAATATACTATTTTAAAAGTTATTTTATTATCTAATTGATCTTTAGAAAACTTAACTTCATCAGTTGTCTTTTTAGTAAGTAACTTTTCAAAGTTATCGTCTCCTACTTTATATTGTATTTCCTTTATCTTTGCATTATTACATTCAGTTTCATATTCTATACCATTTGAAGTCTTTGAAAGTGATGTAAAAACACATTTTCCTTCTGCGTTTTTAATTACCTTTACTTTAAATGTGGTACTTAAGTTAGAACCATCATTAGTAGTAGCAGTTATAGTAGCATTACCAACTGATATTCCAGTAACTTTACCTTCATTATCAACTATCGCAACAGATTCATCAGAACTTTTATAACTTATAGATTTATCGTTTGCACTAGCTGGTAAAACAGTTAAATATACCTTTCTTGCAGTACCAGTTTTAAGAGTTATATCTTTAACAAGTGGTTTTATTTCTTCAACTAACGTATCTTGATTTATTTCATTATTACTAACGGTACCTTTTAAATTTAAATTTTTAAATCCAAATAAAGTTCCATATCCAAAAATTAGTAATAGAATAACTGCACAAAAAGATACACTAGCTATAATTAAAGATTTTCTTTTTGTTTCTTTATCAGCAAGTTTTGGTCTTCCTACTTTTTTCTTTTCTTCTTCCTCATCAAATCCCAAGTATTCAACTATATCCTTTTTCATAACAGCACTCCTATTATCACTATCTTATAATTAAATATTATCATTAAAAATATTCCCAGTAAATAAAAATATATACGTGCTGTAAAGTTTCTTTACAAAAAGAGAATAACAAATTATTAGTTATTCATTTTATTTATTATAAATCAGTTTTAGCTATTGTTATGACTGGACGCAAACCGAGAGGGTAGCCACTGTTGAAGTAGATGTCGTAGTTGAAGTCATACCAGCATTCGAAACCGCCATACGACTCAACACCTGGAACAGAGCTTCCACCGAGAGCAGAACCAAGCCAGTATGACGTTTCATATACCCAACTAGGTGCAGCTTCACATGTACGATTATCTTTAACACAACCTAAGCTAGTAGCTTGCTCATAGGTTAATAAACTAGTATTTACACTTGTTTTTCCTAATGTTGTTTTTATATATGATTCATAATTCTTTAATGGTTCATATAATAATGAATTTTCATCAAATACGTATGCTGGATAACTTGTTCCATACGTACTTAAGAGACTACCAGTTGGTGCCCAATATCCATTACCCTTATTTTTATCTTCGGCAAATACTATTGTTCCAGTCCAGATAGTGTTATCTAATACAAATGCTTTTGCACTACTATTTTGCAATCCATATCCAGTAGTTGATGAATCTATCGGATCATTTCTAACTATATTATAATCTTCAAAATTATCTATTTCAACTTCATTACCAACAAGTAAATTATACTTAGCTAGCGCTGTTACTGTATCTCCATTATCACTTATTACATAGAAGTCTTCTGATTTATTTGTATCATTATTACATAGGGCTATTTCATCTCCTACTTGGTATGTATCTTTTTTATCAAATATTGTACATGCTGATGATGGAGTTTGTCCAATGCTTGTAGCGGTTTCATCCGTTTGTACAAATGTTAAAGCATATGATAGTTCTATTGTAATTGCTTCTTTTGGTAAGTCTTCTTTTGTTATATCTTTCTTAAATTCTATTTCTATTCTTAAGGGTATTCTTGTTTCTTTACCTAATACATATCCTTCTTCTAATTCTTTATTATCTTGTTTTATTACTTTAAATGATAAATAATCAGGTGTTGTAGTTTTTACTATTTCATCTATTTTTGCATTTATTGTTCCTTCGTTTACTAAATCTACGTTATATGTAACACTATCTCCTGGTGTTTTTAAATTAACGTTCATATTTGCTATTTCTACGTAGGTACTTTCATTTATTTTAGCTTCCCCAGTAACTGTTGCATCACCTACCTTTATTGGTGATGATAAGTTTTCAAACTTTATTCCCCACTTTGTTGCGTTTAAGTATGCGCTTCCATTTATTGTTAGTGTTTGTGATAGTGTTGCAAACGCTATTGTTAAGCCTAATATTGCAACTATTAAAGCTACTATACTTAATGTTTTTGCTCTTCTTTCTTTTTCCATTTTTTACTCCTTTCCTACTATTATCATAGTATCATTATATAGTTTTATAGTCAATTATCAAAACTAATAATTAACATTACTTTATATAAAAATAACAAGTTAAAACTTGTTATCCTAAAATAAATTCTATTAATACTGGTCCTAATATTATAAGTAGAATAAGAGGTATAAAAAATAATACTGAAAAGATACTTATCTTATTTGGAATTTTATTAATTTGAGATTTTATGTCCATGACTTGTTTATCTTTTAAGAAGTCTAATTGGTTATACATAGTTTCTATTATACTATTACCAAAAAGATTTGATTGTTCCATGTTTAAAATAATATTATTAATTGTTAAACTAGGAATACGATAACTCATAAGCGATAAACTTTCCGTTAAAGATTTACCAAAGTTAACTTGTTTTATTGTTTCTTTAAACTCATCTGATATTTCAGAATCTATGTATTTACATGCCATTTTTATAGCATTTTCTAGATTTCTTCCAGATTCTAACGCCAAAGTTAATACTTCAAAATAATAATATGCTTCGTTATCTAACTTTCTTTCTCTTTTCTTAAGAGGCTTATCAATCATGGTATAACCTACTAAAACATACCATAACACAGTTATAATTGGTGCTAGTAATGCTCCAAAGTTAGCAAATACAAATATTAATAAAAACACTATCATTGATGAGTATAATCTAAAGTTCATAAAATACTCGGTTGTAAATTTTTTAGAAACTCCAAATAAATTTATTTTATCATCAATTTTCTTTATATCTTTTTCACGATAAATGCGGTATATAAATGATTTTTTTTGTTTCATTACTAAAACCTCACTTTCATGATTTTGTTAACTATGAAGGCATATAATGCATATATTATTACTATTATAATAAGTAAAATATTACCTAAGCTAGTATTAAATAAAGGTGTAAAATAAGTTGGGTTCAAAAGAGAAATAACCGCTACAAAAACAAAAGGCATAATAAGTAAAACTTTACTTATCATATTAGCTGATGACGTAAGAGACTTCATTTCTTGCTTTAACTTTCTTTTATTAAATAGCATTTTTTCTATTGAAGAAAAAACCTTTATTATGTTACCGCCAGTTTTATTTAAAATACTAAGAGATGACGTAATATAGCTTACCTCTTCTGATTCTATCCTTTTTGAAAATCTTTCAAATACAACGTCAAGTGATAAGCCATAACTTATTTCTAAATGCATCTTTTTAAATTCTTGACTTATTGGTCCTTTTAGTTCTTTAGCTACTATTTCAATAGCTTGCATCGTACTTCTACCAGAACGAAACGCATTATTCATTATGATAATAGCGTTTAATAAGTCTTGTTCTATCTGTTTTTTCTTAATATAATCATAGAATTTAAAATATATATCAATTGAAAAAAAGCCTAATAATGATGATATTAATAAATCTATAAAACTAGGAAATATTCCTTCTATTATTCTTGCAAATATAATAATTAAAATAAATAGTATGCAAATTAATACTTTGTTGCTAACGTAATCCATAGCAACTATATCTTTATCATTTTCATAAGTTATATACTTATTATATTTAGTTGCATATTTTTTTATAATAGCACTTTTATTAAGTTTTTTAGTAAGATATGCTATTAATTTTTTATAATCGTTATATATTAAATCAAATAATGAAACTGAATCACTTTTTATAGATTCAATACTATACTTTGATATTCTTTTCTCTAACTTTAGACTATTATTATATAATATTAAATAGAAAATAATAAAAGCTAAAAGTACCATTATAATTGTCTGAATGATAAATATATTCATCTTTATTACCTCCTATTTTTTAAATTTAAATATGTCGTCTAAATCATCTATACCTCTACTTTTAATTTTGTTATAAACCTTTGGAATACGTTTTTTAAGATCAAATGATCCATCTACTTCTCCAGCATTTGTTAAACCAGTTTGTTTAAAATTAAATATTTCTTTTAATTCAATCATATCTTCTTTAAAACCATCTACTTCACAAATACTAGTTACTTTTCTTCTTCCATCTGATAATCTTGATACGTTAACTACTAAATCTATTGCGTTTTCAATATATTCTCTAATAGCTTTAATTGGTATTTCCATACCAGCCATTAAAACCATGGTTTCTAGTCTGTTTAAAGCCTCTACTGGACTATTAGCATGCATCGTTGTAAGAGAACCATCATGTCCGGTATTCATGGCTTGAAGCATATCAAATGCTTCTTTACCACGTACTTCTCCAACAATTATTCTATCTGGTCTCATACGAAGTGAATTTATAACTAAATCACGAATGGTAACTTCTCCGGTACCTTCATAATTTACTAACCTTGTTTCAAGACTAATTACGTGTGATTGATTAAGTCTTAACTCAGCTGCATCTTCAATTGTAATAATACGTTCATGATCACCAATGAATGAAGATAAAGCATTAAGTAAAGTTGTTTTACCAGCGCCTGTACCACCACATATAATTATGTTTAGTTTAGATCTTACCGCAGCATCTAAAAAACGTGCCATGTAAGGTGTCATTGCACCAGTTCTTAAAAAGTCTTCAATCGTTTCCATATCTCGTCTAAACTTTCTTATCGTAACAACTGGTCCTTTTAATGACAATGGTGGTATTACCGCATTAAGTCTTGATCCATCTTCTAATCTTGCATCTACCATAGGATTTGCGGTATCTATCGTTCTACCTAATGGTTGAACTATTTTTTGAATGGTTCTTATGATGTGTTCATCATTAATGAATGAAACAGATTCATCCTTACTAATTTGACCATCTATTTCAACATAAACTTCATTTTCTCCATTAATCATTATTTCGGTAATATTAGGGTCTTCTAACAGCTCCGTAATAGGACCATAACCATTTATTTCATTATCAATTAAGTTAAATATATGACTACGTTCTAAATTTGTTAAATCATATCCTAAAAGAGCCTTATCAATTTCATCATTTATGTATTCATGAAGCAGTTTATTATCAGGAATTTTATCATCAATCAAATTAGAAATAATACTATTTCTTAAATTATCCAATAATTCTTTATCTTTAAATATATCATAATCCGCAACTGGTTTAGTAGTTACTTTTTCTTCTTTTATTTCAAATTCTTCCATTAATTTTTTCTTAGGCATCTTTTTTCACCTCTATTTTTTTTGGCTTTGGTTCTATTAAAGCATTAGCTAACTTGGTAAGTTTCATAACATCACTTTTTTTAGATATTCTTATTTTTTTATTTAAAGTAAGAATATCACCATCTATAACATATTTATCAATGTCTTTTATATAAAAACTTTTATCTATCGTATAATCAATGTTATGCTTAATAATGTTCTTAACATCAAATAATGAAAAGTAATCTTTACCAGTATCTTTAGAAGAATTAAAAACAACTTTATAATTATCATTTTCAGTATCTTTAAATATTGAAATCATACTTTTTGCATTCTTTAAATCAACCGGATCATTAGTAACCATAAATAACGTATTATCACTTTTATCTAATGCCGTAAGTGATATTGGACTTAAATTATGAGATGTATCTATTAAAATAACATCATATTTATACATGGCAGAAGTAATAACAAGCCCAATGTACTTAGAATCTATTTTCATAGCGTTTCTTGGGTCTTTTGGCGATGATAAAACATCTATTTTATCATTATATTTACAAACGTAATTTTCAATATCATCAAAGCGATTGTTACCCATGTCATCAACTACGTTATAAATTGTTTTTGATACATCAACGTTTAAACTAACCGCTACACCACCACTATTTAAATCAAGATCCATAATTAAAACCTTTTTATCCATCAAACTATATATACCTGCTAAATTAAGTGTGGTAGTTGTTTTTCCAACACCACCTTTACATGAAAAAACAGTTATTACCTTTGCAGCTTCTTTTTTCATACTAATCATCCTTTTCTATTATTTTTTTATCATCTTTTATGTATCCTATAAAAAAACTTTTTTCTTTATATATTTCTTTTCCAACAATACTACCAAAAAAACCTTTTGTAGATTTTGAAATATTAACGTTTATTTTCTTTTCTTCAAGGTTAATTTTTATCTCGTAATTATCTACTTCAGAATCATTCTTATAAATCAAATCAACCATGTTATCATAAGGATCACTTTCTATATGATCTAATCCATAATTTATTACTAACTTATTTATATTATCTAATTTTCTTACGTTGTAACGCGCAAAAGAAACATCTACAACCAAAGTCCCAATCATGATAAAAACTGGTACAAAAATTACAAAGATTGCCAAACTTTGCCCTTTAGAGTTAAGCCTATTCATTTTTTATCACCCTGGTTACTTCAACGTTAAACGCTTCATCCAAAATATATGATAATCCAGGAGTTATTGGTTTTATTTTTTTATTTATTGTAAGAGTAACATAATCCCCATTATTTTTAAAATCAATTTTAATATCTTTATTATCCATGATTAAGTTTATTTCTTCTAAAGTTTTACCACTTTCATAAAAAGTAACTATATCTTGGGTTTTATCTTCTAATTCTCCTTTGGTAGATATTATTCTTCCAAAATCAACAACGCAAAAAATAAGAATTAGTGTAATCGGTAAAATTATAATAAATTCTACTAACGCTTGACCTTTATTAGATTTCATTTAAGCCACCCCTATTATCAATGATTATTATAACAAAAAAGATAGAAGAAAACAACGTAAAAGAAAAAAATAATGACAAAACATTATTT